>JBAXLO010000205.1:0-8274 GCA_037134755.1 Bacteroidota bacterium
TTTATTTTAGGATTCCATGTTACTTTATACTTCAATGAATTTTAATAATCTCTAACTTAATAATAATTAACAATGAATATAAATTTACGATATTTTAAACATACACAAATTATAATAAATAAATTTTAATAGTATGAAAAATTTAAGAAGACATGTTTTTTTACTAAGTATCGTCTTAGTGTTTTTTGGAATTAACGCTTTTCCACAATGTAATGCACCTACATTACAGCCAACAAATTTGATTTTAACTTCAACTACTAATTCTGTTTCCGGCATATTTAATGCTGCTATGGATGCAGACCATTATCTAATTGTAAGGAGTACCATGAGTACACTAAATTCTACACCCGTTAATGGAACAACTTATGCTGTTTCTAATTCGCTTGGAGGAGGTACTGTGGCTGCATACCAAACGGATACAATAATCTCTGACACTAACCTATATGCAGGCACACAATATTTCTATTTTGTGTTTGCAGCTACATCTTTATCCTGCTCGGGTGGACCTGCTTATTTGATAACATCTCCACTTATTGGCACTATAACTTGTCCGTTGAAGAGCTTAAATATTACTGCAATACTACAGGAGTATTATAATACTTCAACTGATTTAATGAATCAGACTTTGGGAATAAATTGGGATACCGGTGACCTTTTTCATAATTTTGGATCAACAATAGTTGATACTGTTACAGTATTTATCAGAAGTACAAGATACCCAAATTATGTAATTGAAGCAACTTATAACGGAGTAAATCTAAATACTAACGGTAGTATTCAAACAATTTATTTAAACAGTAATTGGAATGCATGCCCTTATGGTGAAATTACAGGTTATCATCATATTGTTATTAAACATAGAAATAGTATAGAAACATGGAGTGATTCTGTTGATTTCTCAGTACAACAGATTAATTACAATTTCTTTACACATACGCCAGTTGAATTTGCAGGTGGAATGTATGAAGATGGTAATGGAAATTTTGAGATATGGGGTGGAGATGTTAATCAAAACGGGAATCTTGAATCTGAAGACTGTACACTGATTTATGTAGCTGCAAATTCAGATGATGAAACTGTAAATAACGGCTATGTTATATGCGATATCGATGGAAATGGGAATATTGACACCCAAGATTATGGATTGGCATATAATAATGCAAATTTAGGAGCAAACACTATTAATTTTTTAGTATATCCTACACAACCTTCAGGATTAACATTAACTCCAAATTATAGTACAGTTACAGGTACTTTTTCAGCTACCGAAACTGCTGATCATTATCTGATAGTAAGAAGTACAAACAGTACATTAAGTGCTTTACCTGTTAAAGGAACTATATATACTGCCGGCAATACGATAGGAGGCGGTGTTGTAGTATCATATCAGATTGGGACATCTTTTACGGATACAAGTTTGAATAGCGGTACACATTATTACTATATTTTTGCTTCTGATACTTTGTACTGTACGCACAGTTATTTAACAACATCACCTCTTACCAACAATGTTTTTATTAATTGCGGCATACCACTTGCACAACCTACCGTTTTAACTTTGTCGAATAATGGAAATTCTATTAGTGGATCTTTTACTGCTTCGGCAAGTGCAGATCATTATTTGATAGTAAGGAGTACGATTGACCCTCTTACAGCTATTCCCGTAAATGGGACTACTTATATTGCCGGTAACCAACTTGGTGGTGGTATAGTATTAGCTTATCAAACAGGAACATCATTTATAGACTCTAATCTGAATATGTGTACTCAATATCATTATTATGTATTAGCAGCTAATTGTACAGGTTCACCTCAATATTTGACTACAAACTCACTTACAAATAATATAGAAATACCATATAACAATGCAATAACTTTATCTTCTTCTGATACTACTATTCAGTTATCAGCAAATGATACAGTTGTATGGTATCTTTATCATGCTAGTAATACGCACTTATCAATAAAAGAAGCTTTTTTGCTAGGACCACCTATAGAACCTTTTTTGAAAATATATATTTATTCAGGTAATTGTGAAAATTTTGCAGTCGTTGATACTACATATAATCCTTATAAAGGATTATATATAGATACATTAACGATAGGAAATAACTATTATATAAAGATTACAAAACCATATTTAGCTCCTTCAATATATTTACAATTAAATAATAGTTATAATGTAATTCTAAATTGTTATGATTGGACTTGTTATGATAATATTCCTCCTGTTAATCAATCACCAGGTTATAGTTATGATTGTGATTATGTGTGTAATGGCGATTTTGAAAATCACACAAATCCACCAGAAGGAATTAGTCAAATAGGTCTATGTTGTCCGTGGGGAGCTATAAATGATGCGACTTCTGATTATTTTAATGGTGATGCAATCGATCTTGGCTATTGGAATGTAAGTGTGCCGAATAATTTTGGTGGATATAAAGAAGATTATTATAGTTCTTCTAATCATAAAGGATATGCAGGTATTTTATATACAAACTTCTGTTATGCCGAATATATTTTTCAAAAGCTGAAAAACCCACTACTTACAGGATTTAATTATAATGTATCTTTAAAAGTTTGTAGACCTCAATATTGCGGAAAAGCATTGGATAATTTTGGAGTTACTTTTAATGAGTATAATATGTATATTGGAAGTGATGCTAATGTTCCAGATCAATATTATAAAAAAAGTTATAGTAATTATCAACCTTGTCCATATGGTTCGACAGGAAATATAGACTATATTCCAGATCAAACATGGATATGGAATATACCTCATCCAGGCACTCATATTGAGTCTACTGACTGGTATGATATTAGCTTTAATTTTACACCTACAGTGGGAATGGGAGCCTTGCAATATATTATTATTGGCTATTTTGGACCAGCAGACATAATAGATGAACCTGTACCAAACATAAATATTCCGGATTGGATACGCAATGAGCCTTATCTTTATATTGATGAAGTACATATAGTGCCAATTCCAACAACAGTTACAATTAATGGTTCTGTAAATTGCATTAACAATTTGACTGGTATATTTTCACTTGATATTCCTACTGATCCTGCACCACCAACAGGTACTATATGGCAATGGACAGTGCCAACAGGGGCTACTATTACTTCGGGTAATGGAACAAGTAGTATTACTGTAGATTGGGGTTCAACAGGCTCAGGGGATGTAACAGTTGTAGGTCAATATCTGGGGTGTACGATATATACCGGTATTTTACCAGTTGATATCCCTGACTGTAGTGTTGATGCTCAATATATAGCTGATGCAAATATGAATACAAATACTTCTTCTTATTTTTTAGCAACTTATGGCACAGGGTCAATTTTTACTACAAATGATAAAATATATATTAATGGTATATTTACAATTGACCAGAATATATCTTTTGATGGATGCCCTAATATCGTAATGGGACCAAATGCAAAGATTGTTGTAAACCAAAATAGATATATATCAATTACAAATTCGCATATTTATGGTTGCGAGTGTCTATGGGATGGCATTTATGTTCAGGATCCTACTGAATTAGTTATTTTGAGTAATACTATAGTTCAGGATGCCAAAAATGCTGTAGTTTCAATAAATGATGGTAATTTTCATATTTGTTGCAATACTGTATTTGTAAATAATATAATTGGTATATGGGTCAAAGATTATAATTCTGAAAGTAATAGTACAGCTATTCCTCATCAGGGGTATGTCTCCTCTACATATTTTGAATATAATTCAAGTATACCTATGTTTTATGATTATAGTCAAAATATGATTGGTGTTCTTGTTAATGAAGTTTACCAATTAACAATTGGTGACAAAACACATCCTTTATTAACTAATTTTTTCAGGAATCTAAAATATGGAATAAAAACTACGGATTCAGATGTCAATATCTATAATAATAATTTTGATCATATTGGAATAACGAGTTCTAATCCTCCTTCCTATTCCGGTTCTTATACTAAGCCTGACGAAGCTGCAATATTTAGTGCAAAACGTACTTACATTCATTATGGGCGGCCGCCATATCTTTATTTTACTAATCAAATAAATATTGGTGATAATAGTGGTACTATTCAAAATGAATTTAGTGAATGTAACATAGGTGTTTTTGGGTTAAATATAAAACCTGACATTGAAAATAATCTCTTTAAATTACAGCGTTATACAGGCATACATTTAAAAGATTGTAAAGATGGTGTAACTATTCGTAATAATGTATTTGAAATGCATGAGGACTATTGGGCGTTAAACAATTTATATAATTCTACTATGATTGTTGAATTTCCAACAGCAAGTTTAACAAATGCATTAGATATTTATGATAATACTATTAATGAAACTCGTACCGGGATTAATTTATCTAATTGTGGTAATATAAGCACAACTTGTAATATTCACGACAACTTTATTAATTTTGGTACTGTTAAAATTAAGCTAAACTATATTGGTATAAAATCAAAAAGTGGGTCTTATGAGAATATTATAAATAATTCAATATCTTATGGTTCTACTCCAACTATTAATAATCAATCTAGTTTGCGAGGAATAGAACTTCAAAGTGTGACAAACTCATATATCAGACGTAATAATATGAATAGTTTAGGAACAGGAATGTCCGTAACAGGAACTTCGACAGCTACTCAATTCTGGTGTAATCATTTTAATAGTTGTTGGTATGGTATATGTTTATTTGGTGTAATTAGTAGCCAGACTTACCCCGGTAATGAAGCTACCGATAATTTCTGGATTGATTTAGACTATCCTAATTCCTATGATTATCGTGTAACAGGACAATATCTTATTTCAGGACAATCTATTTATTGGCGTCATCAAGGTATTACAAATATAGGTAATAATTATAGCCCTTATATAGTATATCCTGATAATCCATTATATTCTTCAATCATAGCTTTTCAGAATAGTGCCGAAGGGAATGCTTGTGGAAGTAATAAATCATCTACATCAATTGCACCAACTGATCGTACTGATTTGTTACAAAATATTGTTCTGGACAGTTTGGTTTACGATACATTATCTGCAGAAAATAAATATTTTGCCAAAACATTTACATATAGATTATTGGATGATAACCCTGCATATTTAAATTTAGGAACAACCGATGATAGTATTTATCAGAATTTTTATGATACAACGAAAGTAACAAATATAGGCAAATTATATGAAGTTGATAAACTGATACTGAATATTGATTATGATAAAGCCGATTCACTAAATTCATTGTTAACAGGAATAAATCTGATAGAGACAAACCAGATAGAAGTAAACAGGATTTATCTTACTAAATTACTATTTGATACTATAAGCAGTGTCGATTCTCTTTCTTTAGTCAATATAGCTTATCAATCAACTTTTACAGGAGGTAAGGGTGTTTATGGAGCAAGGGTTATTTTGGGTATTGATATAGATACTTTAGATAACATTTTGCCAAAGTCGCTAATACATCAGGATATCAATAAGAAAATGACAGGCACTTCGGATATTAAGGTTTATCCTAATCCTGCTAACAATATGCTATATATTGAATTTGACAATATGACAGATGGTATTGCAAAAGTTGAATTCTTTGATATGACTGGCAAATTGCACTATAGTACTTCAATTAATACTACATTAAAATTACAAACATTAAATATTAGTAGTATTAAGGTTGGTATTTATTATTTACGAATATCAACAACAACTAAAATTAACAATCAGAAATTAGTAATAATTAAATAAATCTAAAATCAAAGGAGGTAGAGTCTTTTAAAACTTTACCTCCTTTTTAAGAATAAGTAATTAGTATAATGCAAAAATCCTTTCCTTTTTGGAGGATTTAGGTGAGGTGATCTATATTTTATGTATCTTTGTACTGTAAATGAAAAAATCAATATTAATTATATTATCTATTTCCTTATTACTGGTTGGCACTAATGTAAAAGCCCAAACTAATCTTGTGCCTAATGGTGATTTTGAAACATATTCAAGCTTGCCTGATGGACCTATGGAATTAAATAGAGCTGTTGGCTGGAATAATGTAAATGGGAATTATCAGGTAGCTGGTTATGGCTCTCCTGATTATTATTATCTTGGCGGATTCGGGGCTGTAGGTACTATTATTCCATATTCAGGAAATGGACAGGTAGGTCTTGCTTTATATTGCGCACCCGATAATTTTAGAGAGTATATATCCACTCAACTTATATCCCATTTAGATTCAGGTAGAGATTATTTTCTTTCATATTATTTATATCATAATACTGCTGGTGATCCAAATAATGGGGGTTGTTCAAAAAGTTGTAGTAATATGGGTGTTCATTTTTCAAATAATCAATTATCTCAAAGTTTTAGTGAGCCAATTTCTGTTATTCCACAAATAGAAATTGATACAATTATAAATTACATGAATAATTGGGAAAAATATACATTTATATTTACTTCAACAGACTCTTCTAAATATATTACTATTGGTAATTTTAGAGATAATTTAAATACTTTAATTAGTGTTTCTGGAAATACATGTGCTTATTATTGGTTAGATAAAATAGAATTATATCCATACTTTACAATTAAAGGTGATACATTAATTTGTAAAGGCAATACAGATACTTTAAAAGCTTACGGTAATACTACTGTAAAATGGGCTGATAGTTTAAATCCTAATATAATAATAGCTACAGATTCATTAATTACGGTGTCGCCGGATATTACTACAACTTATGCAGCTTATGGTAATTGGGATACTACTTACTTTACGGTTCATGTGGTAAGCAATCCAGTAGTAAACTTAGGGAACGATACTGCATTGTGTGAGGGGCAAACATTACTTATAAATGCTGCTAATCCTTATATTACTTCTTATCTTTGGCAGGATAATTCAACTAATGCAATTTATAACATAACTCAAACAGGTACTTATTGGGTTAAGGCTTCTATTACCAACAGTTGTTTTGCAAGTGATACTATAAATGTAACATATAAACCAAATCCAGTTGTTAACTTAGGTAATGATACAACTTTATGTTACGGGCAAACAATTATATTAAATGCTACAATGCCCAATGCCACCTATCAATGGCAAGATGGCTCAACTAATTCTGTTTATAAAATTCAACCTCCTTATCTTCCTTATAATTTCTGGGTAAAGGTTACAGTTAATAATTGTACAGGTAGTGATACAATAGGATTAAATATTAATATGGTTAATCAGATAAGCTTAGGTAACGATACTACTCTTTGTCAGGGGCAAACAATTACACTAAACGCAACAATACCCAATGCCACTTATCACTGGCAAGATAGCTCAACAGCTTCTTTTTATACTGTTACTCAACAAGGTCTTTATTGGGTAACTGCTACCGATGATAATTATTGTAGGGTAAGTGATACTATTAGTATAATGTATGACGATTGTAATCCAACAGATATTTATATCCCTAATGCTTTTACTCCTGCTGGTAGTGTCAATAATATATTTAAGATAGTAACTCTGGCAGAGTTTAGCGAGTTTAATATGTCTATATATTATCGTTGGCATGGTCAGTTGTTCGAGAGTACTGATAAAAACAAAGGTTGGGATGGCACTTACAGAGGAAAGCTTGTGCCTTCAGGTGTGTATGTTTATCTTATAACTGGAACAATAAAAGATACAGGAGAGTATATAAAGAGAACAGGAACAGTGACGGTGGTAAGATAAGGAATCAATTAAGAATTAACAAATCAGATAGAAGTCAATAGGATTTATCTTACTAAATTAATACTTGATACCATAAGTAGTATTGATTCGCTTTCATTAGTCAATATAGCTTATCAATCAACTTTTACAGGAGGTAAGGGCGTTTATGGAGCAAGGGTAATTCTGGGTATTGATTTAGACACTTTAGATAACATGTTGCCAAAGTCACTAATACACCCTGATATCAATAAGAAAATTACAGGCACTTCGGATATTAAGGTTTATCCTAATCCTGCTAACGATATGTTATATATTGAATTTGACAATATGGAAGATTGTATTGCAAAAGTTAAATTCTATGATATTACCGGTAAATTGCACTATAGTACTTCAATTAATACTACTTTAAAATTACAAACATTAAATATTAGTAGTATTAAGGCAGGTATTTATAATTTACAAATATCAACGACAACTAAAATTAATAATCAGAAATTAGTAATAATTAAATAAATCTAAAATTAAAGGAGGTAAGACTTTTATTAGTTTTACCTCCTTTTTTTAAGCAGTAATCTGAAAA
>JBAXLO010000206.1:0-8048 GCA_037134755.1 Bacteroidota bacterium
GCTACAAGTAATACTGCGGAAGTGATCGTTAAATCTGCTCCTACTTTTAATGCTCCGCCTGCATCCAGTATCGTTTGTGTTGGTGGTACTCCAACGCTACTTTCTGTCTCTTATTCAAACGGCGCAGGAACTCCTTCTTATCAGTGGTACTCCAATACTGTTAACAATACAACATCCGGAACTTCTATCACCGGTGCTAACAGTTCAACTTATAATCCTCCAACTGCTACTTCAGGGATATTGTATTATTATTGCATAATTACTTTCTCTTCAGGGGGTGGATGCCCAAGCATAACTTCTGCTACTGCTACTATTACCGTAAACCCTGACCCTACTATCACTACTCAACCTATAGGTGATACTTTGTGTATTGGGGGTACTTTGCCCGTTGCGCTTAGCATTGCATACACCGGAGGTACTGGTACTGTAAACTATCAATGGTACACCAATACAACAAGTTCTTCAACCGGAGGCACATTCATTTTTGGGGCTACAAGCCCAAGTTATATGCCGCCTGTTTTCAACACTGCTGGTACATATTATTATTATGCAGTGGTATATATGAGTGGCAGCGGTTGTGATTCTGCTTCCAGTAATGTTGCTTCTATTTTAGTGCTTCCTGACCCAACACTAACTGCGCCTTTAGTTACTCAGACATTATGTCAGGGTGCTGCGCCTTCTGTACTTACTGTAACACCTTCTGGTGGGGTGGGTACTTATCTTTATCAGTGGTATTCCAATACTGTCAACAATAACACTACAGGGGTACTATTAACTGGTGCTACAACTTCTGCTTATACTCCTGTCACAACTTCTGTAGGTACTACTTATTACTATTGTATGATTACTCAGTTAAATGGTCCCGGTTGTAATGCTACAAGTAATACTGCGGAAGTGATCGTTAAATCTGCTCCTACTTTTAATGCTCAACCATATTCTAGTGATACTTGTTATGGATATACATTTTCACCGATAAGTGTAGGTTATCTAAATGGAGTAGGAATACCAACTTACCAATGGTATAGCAATACAGTTAATTCAATAGCTGGAGGACTTATAATTTATGGCGCAAACTTAAATAGCTTTTTTCCTCCAGCATCAACAATTGGTACAACTTATTATTATTGTGTCTTAACTTTTAATACTGGTGGTTGCTCAAGTATTACATCTAATATAGTATCAAAAACTGTTAAACCAATACCTATAGCAACTGCAAGTCCTATGGTACAATCTATTTGTAGTGGAGCAACTACCAACATATCATTGACAAGCAATGTTATGGGAACAAATTTTAGTTGGACAGTAAGTGAACCTCTTGGAATAACAGGAGCAACAAATGCAAATGGATCAACAATAGCCCAAACCTTAACAAGTACAAAGACAACTACTGATACAGTTATTTATACTATTACTCCAACAGCTAATGGCTGTCCGGGGAATCCTATAATTGTTAAAGTGGCAGTGTATCCAACACCAACAATCCCACCTCTAACAGCAACAATTTGTAGCAAAGGTACATTTATTATTAGTCCAATAAACAGTCCACCAGCAACTGTAATCCCCACTGGTACAACATATACATGGACAACTCCAGTAATTAACCCACCTGGGGCAATATCAGGCGGAAGTGCACAAACAATAGGTCAAAACTTTATTAGTGATACACTCATTAATTTAACTAATAATCCTTCTATAGCAACATATATGGTAACTCCAACTTCAGGTTATATTGGAAGTTGCCAAGGCAATACGTTCCCAATTACTATTACAGTTAATCCGCTCCCAATACCTAATTTTACAACTATTTATGACACTTTAGGATGTGTAGCTCCTGCTAGTGTTAACTTTACTAATACATCTTCAGGTACAATTACTTATAATTGGTATTTTGGTGATGATTCTATTGCTTCAACATATAATGCACAACATGTATACTCAAATACAGGCTATTACAGAGTAGTGCTTATTGATTCTAATATATATGGCTGTGTTGATTCTATTGCTCATCAAATTAGAATAATTAATCCACCCCAGTCAAATTTCACATTAAATCCTGACAATGGGTGTAGTCCTTTAACTACAACTATTAACAATACAACGATTGGTTTGTATTCAACTTATCTTTGGAACTTTGGAAACGGTACAAATTCAACTTTATTTGGCCCTTTTACTAAAACGTATCTTTCAGGAATAGATGATTCAATATATATAATTTCTCTAAATTCAACTAATATATGTGGAAGCAGCACACATTATGATACATTAACTGTCTTTTCAACACCACAAATCCTAGCTATTGTTATTCCAGATACGATTTGCTCAGGACAAACTATCACAATAACTGTTACAGTCATAGGACACCCTAATGATTTAATTGTAGATTTTGGAGATGGTATTCAAACTCTGTATCATCCAACTCCATTAGGCACAAACTTTTTCCAACCTATTCTACATCAATATTTATATAATGGGTTTGGATCGAATTACACTTATAATTTAACGTTTAAAGCTGCAAATGCATGTGGTAATGATATTATCACAAAAGAAATTACAGTGTTAACAAATCAAATATTAGCTATGTTTACACATACCCCTGATCCATTATGTGCTAATAAAACTATACAATTTACAAATCAATCTCAACCTCTTGGTACTTCATGGTATCATTGGAGTTTTGGGGATAATACTCCAGCGAGTACATCTGTAAATCCAACCCATAACTATTATAATCCGGGAACTTATGCCGTAGCTTTAACAGCATATAATATTTGTCCTGCTGATACTTCATATAATGTATCAGCTACCTATCATGATACACTTACAATTTATCCAAATCCAACACCCAATTTTACTTTTGATGATTACCCATGTTCAAGAACAGATACAGTTAAATTTACAAGAGTTTTAAGTGCTACTACAGGGACAGGTTTTGAATGGATATTTGGAGATGGTTCTATACCTAATCCATTTGTATCCGATAATATTGTTGTGCCACATAACTACACTACTTATGGCAATTATACTGTTAACCTTAGTATGAATAATGGTTTTGGCTGTATATCCGACACCTCAAAATTTATACATGTTTTATTTACACCTACACCAAATTTCACTGCAATAGATTCTATAGGCTGTCATCCTCTGAACACTACTATTACTAACCTAACTGATAGTGTTTCATTTAATACCTATAATTGGATTTTAGGTAATGGCAATACATCTTCGCTGCTTAATCCTTTAGCTCCACAAGTTTATCTTAACCCAAATTCATTATTATGTACTGACACAAATTATAAAGTAACCTTATGGGCTATCTTTTCATCACAAACGCCATCCGGAATCAAGCAATGTAAAGACTCTACATCCAAAACAATAATAGTTCATCCTAAACCTGCTGCTATCTTCTCAACTTCTGACTCCTGTAGTTTTATCTATCCCAATACAGTTAACTTTACCTCGAATAGTTTATGTGCTTCTAATTATAGTTGGTATATAAACAACAATTTGTTTTCAACTAACAATAACATAAGTTATTCCTTTTTGAATCCCGGTATTGATACAATCATGCTAATTAATAGCAATTATTACCAATCAGGATATTGTATGGACACCTCAAAATACATTTACACTGTTTATCCTAAATGGGAAGACTCTATCTTTATTAATCCCAAAAGTGGTTGTGATCCTTTGGATGTAAACTTCAATTTGAATTACAATAGTCTTACTTACGGAATTTTATTTGGTGATAATACAAGTTCAAATTCTTCAAATGTTACACACACCTATTATAATACGCTTAACAGTATAAATATTCAACCCTACTTAGTTCAAATTTATGCTTATGGAACCGGCTGTAGAGACAGTTTAATAATTCCTGACACTATCAAAGTTTATCCTAGAGCTAATGCAGCTTTTACATGGGTTCAAAACTCTCAACCTTATCCTAAACAATTTGAAGTTGATTTCACTAATACATCACAAAATGCCAGTATTTTCAATTGGGAATTTGGTGATGGAGGTTCTACAACAGATGTTTCGCCTAGTCACAACTATTTTTCAGAAGGAAATTACACTGTAACTTTAACTGCTAATAACATTTACAACTGTCCTAACGACACTTCTCAAATCATTCCTGTTTCAAAGAAATGGAATTTGTATGTTCCTAATGCTTTTTCTCCTAGTGATTTTAATCAAAAGGTAGCACATTTTACAGCAATTGGTAAAGGATTGGTAGAATTTAAAATGGAAATATATGATACATGGGGTAAATTATTATGGTCAACAGATAAACTAATAGACACAGAACCTGTTGAAGGATGGAATGGCACTTTAAATGGCAATCTTATGCCAATGGATGTATATGTATGGAAAATATATGCACGATTTATGGATGGCTCTGTATGGAAAGGTATGGAACAAGATGGGGATATCAAAACTTATGGTACTGTAACATTAATAAGATAAATTATGAAAACTATAAAAAAATTGACAATTTGTGTATTTCTATTTTATGGTTTAAATGTATTTAGCCAAGACCCAAGTTTTTCACAATTCTATGGCAACCAGACCTATTTTAACCCTGCCTTTGTTGGTTTACATGGAGGCATGATGGTTAATACAACTTATAGAAGACAATGGTTAGGTGTTCCAAGTAAATTCGAAACTTATTTCGTCAACTTTGATTCTGACATCTCATGTATAAATGGTTTAGGTGGATTTGGCATTTCTGCTTATAAAGATATAGAAGGGCAAGGTGCTCTTACTACACAAGGCATGAATTTGATGCTATCAACTCGTTTATCAACAGGAAGAAATTCTTTTTTCCAACTTGGTGCAGGGGTTGCAATATTACAAAAGACAATAGACTGGTCTAAATACACTTTTTCAGATCAATATGACCCCTTACAAGGTTTATCATATCCAACATCTTTTAATCATCCTTCAGATCACACTTTTATTTTTCCAGATATGTCATTTGGTCTAATATGGAAATATGGTGATGGCCCTAAAAAAGGATTATTAAACAATAATTTTGATTTAAAATTTAGTGCTGCAGTGCAACATATTACTGAACCAAAGATGTCGTTTCTAGGTCAAGAAACATTTTTGCCAAAAAAATTTATATTTAATATAAATTCTAATATCTCACTAAACCGTAATGCTGATTTCATAATTTCACCATGCATAGTTGAAGAATGTCAGTACCCTATGTCAACAATAATGTTTGGTTATAATTTGCTTTGGAGTGAAACTTTCTTTATTGGAAATTGGTTTAGGTTTAACACTACAAATACATTATCTTTTACTTTTGGATTCAATAGTAGATTCCATAAAGATAATAGAAGTACATATGATCTATTTAAATTCTATTATTGTTACGATTTACCATTTACTGGTTTAAAATACAATGCCTCTGGGGGGTCTCATGAGTTAGGCATTGCTTATTTATTTAACAGATCTTTATGCTCACTATTTAATTTAGGTGGAGGGAGTAATAAAAACAGACGTATTAGACGAATCCCATGCCCTGATCCTAGTGTTAGTTCTTATTAATATATATCTTACAATTTAAACACTTGGCTTAATTTGGATGGAAGAAAAAGTAAATTAAAACGAAAACCGAAAACATGTCCAAGAGACTGGTCTGATTACTACCAAAGATCTCAATATGCATTTTGATTAATTTAGAGAAGAAAAACATACGCTATATAATGAATGGAATTAATCTAACTATTTAGTTGTAGTTCTATTCCGCATTGCAAAGCATCCGTGTTATCAGCGTTCCATTTTACAATAGCACGCTGACAACACTGATTTACAAATACTAACAACCGATAATTTCGTAATTCGTAATTAATTTTGCACTTTTGCAGACATACGCGACACGATTGCCTAAAAACGTTTACTTTTACAGTCCTTGCATGTTTCGATTGCCTAAAAACGTTTACTTTTACACATCTGGTGCGTCACGATGGCTTCCCCGCGTTTCCTTTTACAGTCCTTGCATGTTACGATTGCTTCCCCACGATTACTTTTACAGTCCCATGCGACACGATAGCCTTCCCACGAAAATTTTCACAGTCCCCACCGAAATTTATGCAGGTTTATTAAATTTGTTTGCATTAAATAATATATATCTATCTAATTTTAAAGTTATAATACCGCTAAAAACACATATTAACATTTAGAACAATATTTTTGACAAATTGAAAATTGTCGTTCCTGACGCAAACACGACTGGAAATGGTATAAAAATGAGTTGACGTGATATAAACATGACTGGAAATGATAAAAAAATGAGTTGTAGCGATCTAAAAATGAATGATCGTGACCTGAAAATTAATTGTCATTAATAAAAAACGAATTGACGTGACCTGCAAATTAATGAACATTTTATAAAAATGAGTTGACGTGATATAAAAATGACTGAACGTTGTATAAAAATGAGTTGACGCCGTATAAAAATGACTCGACGCGGTATAAAAATGACTGATCGCCGAAACACTATTAGTAATTACTAATTAATTATTCTTATCAGGTGTTAATTCATTGATATATTTATGTATAAACTGATTTTACAGCTATCAAGTAGAATATTTCCTCAGGCTCTGGAAACAATTCTGACAGGAAACAGAAGAACCTTATTCAAATTAACGATAGAGGCTCATCAATTATTAGTAAAAATAATTTTAATAAAACAAACTTGTATTAAATAATATTGTGATTTTATAATTGAAAAGTAAGAAACACTTATTAGCATATAAGAGATTTAAAACACATTTAAATATATTAACATGATTTTCAACGACCACTAACATTACAGATGGATATTAGTAAAACATTTCTCTTAACCCTAATAAGGATTGAAAAGAAACTTACAAACAACATTAAATTTATTCTATTTCATAACCTGCTGGTCTTGTCATTTATATATCTTAGTATTTTTATTAACACAAATTTAATTTAACATTTTTTAATTTATTTTATCGATAATTAAAAAAAATAATTACATTTGCAAAGGATTTGACATGTTTTATTTTATAAAGAAATAGCTATTGGATACGAGTTGTTTTTGAAATATATCAATAGAATTACAATTTTAGAATCCTCATTAAGTTTGCATAAAAAAAACAAATTAGAGATATTATTCCATACAAATAAAATTGGATATAGATAAAAAATCAGTTTAATAATATTATTAACTTAATCTAACCAAAATATACTTATGTGTTTTTTAGCTCTAATTAAAATTAAATAGTTATTTATTAGAAATTACAAATATTTTATAATATTAAAATCAATACTACTATCTATGAAAAAATTATTATTATTTGCGTTACTTGCAATATCTATGAGTTCTATGGCTCAAAATATTGTAGTAACATCACCAAATGGCGGTGAAGTTCTTTCAGGTTGTACTTCAAAAACTATCACATGGACAAGTTCAGGAGTCTCCAACTATTTCAACATCTATTATTCTACAGATAATGGAAGTTCGTATATAGCTATTGCAACCTCATACAACACAACAGCTGGTACATTTACATGGTTGGCATTACCCAATCTAAATTCTACTAATTGTTTAATAAAGGTTGTAGACGCTCTAAGTACTAACATCAGCGATGTAAGTAATTCAACCTTTACTATTAATGGTTCACTAATTTTGCTTTCACCAAATAATGGGCAAATATGGATCACAGGTACTACCCAAAACATAACATATTCTTATAACTCTTCATCTGTAAGTAATGTTAAATTGGAATATTCTACTGACAATGGAATTAATTGGAGTACAATAATAAGTTCAACTGCAGCTACAGGAGCCTATTCATGGGTTGTACCGGATTTTCCAACAACTCAAGCCAGAATAAAAGTTTCAGATATCGTTGACCCGGGTTGCAGATGGGATAAAAGTGATTCTACATTCACAATATTATCAAATGTTACTGTAACACAACCTAATGGCGGTGAAAATTATCAGGCTAATGTGGGAACTCAGGGAACAATGATTAACATGAGTAATGCTCCTTTGCTTTTAAATACAGGAT
>JBAXLO010000207.1:0-7998 GCA_037134755.1 Bacteroidota bacterium
GCTATGTTATATGCGATATTGATGGAAACGGAAATTTAGATTCTCAGGATTATGGTTTGGCCTATACCAATGCAAATCTTGGAGCAAATATCATCAGTCCATTCTCCTATTTAAACAAAAAGTAGAGACCTTGCATGCAAGGTCTAATAATAATTAATGTTTATTAAAATCTAAGAGCCGTTATCATTTGTTTGAGATCGGCTCTTTTTAATATTGTTCAAAATGTTTGACTAATGAAGCGTTTTATTCGGAGTTTAAACTAATATGTTTGATATTTATATAGCAAGATTGTTGATTTAAGTGTTATTACAAATATTTCAACGAACAGTCCTTTTAACATATCGACAAATGCTTTTAACATAGCGACCGGTCCTTTTAACATATCGACAAATGCTTTTAACATAACGAACAGTCCTTTTAACATACCGACTAATGCTTTTATCATAGCGAACAGTCCTTATAACATATCGACGAATGCTTTTAACATAGCGACAAATCCTTTTAACATATCGAACAGCCCTTATAACATAGCGACTAATGCTTTTAACATAGCGAACAATCCTTTTTACATATCGGCAAATGCTTTTATCGTTGCTCAAAGTGTTTTTTCAATAAGCAAAAATATATGATGCAAATGTTTCAATCGTTTACTTATTGGATATTTGTATTTTAGAAATAATGTTTAAAGAATTTCATAGCAGTATTCTCTTTTTGAAATATTGCATTTACAAAAATGGAACACGGTTAACACTGATGCTTTGGAACGCCGATTTACATAGATAAAAAATTATCGTTCCAAAAAATAAATAGATAAATACCCATTGTATTGAATATTTATTATTACTTTTACACTCTAGTTTCTAAAATTAGATTATTTAAAACAAACAACATGAAAAAGATTTTATTTATTTTAGCAAGTCTTCTATTTAGCTTTAATATAGCCCATACCCAAATAGTAACAACCGGACTTGTTGCCTACTATCCTTTTAATGGCAATGCGAATGATGCAAGTGGTAATGGTTATAATGGGACAATACATGGCTCTACTTTAACATCAGACCGTTTTGGAAATATTAATAGTTCTTATAGTTTTAATGGTGTAAACAATTATATTAATATTACAACTTCAAATGGGTTTTCTCAATTCAATAATCCTCAATCAATATTTTCTATTTCAGCTTGGTTTAAAACGACAGCAGGTTTTCAAAGTATTTTTTCAAATAGTTCTGAAGATGGTTGGAATTCAGTTTGTACGGATAATAATGGGTTTTTAAAGGCTCATATAACTGATATTTATTGGAGTACTTCAGTTGGAGATATTTCTTCAAATTCAGTAGTTAATGATGGTCAATGGCATTTTGCAACTTTTGTGTTTTCAAATCCAATAATGAAATTATATGTTGACGGTGTATTAAAAAATACAGTGAATTTTGTAGGGAGTGTATTAAGTTCTGGAAATTGGCCGCAAGGAGGAGTTAAAATTGGTGTTTTTTATATACCGCAGAACGGATATTTTAATGGTTGTTTGGATGATATTCGCATTTATAATCGAGCAATTTCTCAAACTGAAATTGATAGCCTTTATCATGAAGGTGGATGGCCTTTGCAGCCAGTGAATTTAAACACCGGGCTTGTTGCCTACTATCCTTTTAATGGCAATGCGAATGATGCTAGTGGTAATGGAAACAATGGAACAGTTTACGGTGCTACTCTTACTGCTGATAGATTTGGAAATGCTAATAGTGCATATAGCTTTAATGGAAATGGTAACTACATTGAAATACCAAATTCGAATAGTCTAAATTCAAATAGTTTTACTATTAATATTTGGATTAATGATGCGAACTTATCTTCATGCTGGAAAGCAATAATAGCCAAAACAGACCATAGCAATGCCTATAATTTTAGTTATTTAATTGGTTTAAATCCATCCAATAATTGTTATAATAGCATCAGTAATTCTTATTGTATATATAATTATGATTTGAATCATAGTTATTCTGAGCATGGTTTTGCTGAAGGAGACCCAAGCAGTATTTCAAATAATACTTGGGTTATGATAACGAAGTCTATTTCGTCAACAGGTATATTTAAAGCTTATATTAATGGTGTATTGGTAAACACATTACAACTTGATTTATATGTACCTTGCCAAAGTTATTTATCAACCATTAGAATTGGTCAATGGTGGGAAGGAGACCCACAATGGTGGACTGGTTTTATGGATGATTTGCGATTTTATAACAGAACACTTTCTCAAACAGAAATAGATTCTCTATACCATGTAGGAGGCTGGCCTATGCAGACACAACAATCTGCAGTTTACGACATTGATGGCAATGGTTACGATACTGTCAATATTGGCACACAAACATGGTTAAAACAAAACCTAAAAACAACTCATTATCGAAATGGAGATGCTATACCAAATGTTACTGATAATACAGCATGGAGCAATCTCACTACTGGGGCCTATTGTAATTATAATAATGATACTAATATTGCAGCAACTTATGGAAGATTATATAATTGGTATACTGTTTCTGATACTCGTAATTTATGCCCTACAGGATGGCATGTTCCAACTGATGGGGAATGGACTACATTAACAAATTATTTGGGAGGTGTTAGTTTAGCTGGTGGTAAATTAAAAGAAGCAGGGATAACACATTGGCAAAGTCCAAATACAGGGGCAACTAATGAAACAGGTTTTACTGCTCTTCCAACTGGTTATCGATACCCAGGTGGGGCATTTTACAATATTGGATACTGGGGATATTTTTGGACTTCAACTGAAGATAATACTAATCCAACATATGCTCTTAATCGAATGTTGAGCTATAGTAACAGTAATTTAACTAGTCCCTCCAACTTAGAAACAATTGGTTTTTCTGTTCGATGTTTAAGTGATGAATTATTGGCTGCAACTAAAACCGTTTACGATATTGATGGCAATGGATATGATACTGTAAATATTGGTACACAATCGTGGCTAAAACAAAACCTAAAAACGACTCATTATCGTAATGGGGATGCTATACCAAATGTAACAGATGGAAATGCATGGGCAGGATTAACAACAGGAGCTTATTGTAATTATAATAATGATGCTACTATTGCAGATACTTATGGAAGGTTGTATAATTTTTATACAGTTGCTGATTCACGTAATTTATGCCCTATAGGTTGGCATGTACCTACTGATGGAGAATGGACAACATTAACAGATTATTTAGGAGGTTTAAGCATTGCTGGAGGGAAACTAAGGGAAGTTGGAACTACACATTGGGCAAGTCCAAACACAGGAGCAACAAATGAATCAAACTTTACAGCTCTTCCTGGTGCCTATCGTCTTAGTTATGGTTTGTTTACTAGCTTTACAGCTTATGGAATTTGGTGGTCGTCTTCTGAAAATGATCAGGCAAATGCTTGGTGTTTTGTTACGAACATAGCCAGTAGCCATTTATCAAGAGAAAATCAACTAAAATTAATGGGTCAATCAGTTCGTTGTTTAAAAGACATAACTACACAAGCAAACCTTAATAAAATTTATCCAAATAACCCTATCTCACAAAACAATAATCCTATAACACCAAACTATCCTCACGCTTCTGCAGGTGAACCTATTAATCTGGCAACAGGTTCGTATGAGTATTCTCATAGTGATTTTAATATTCCTGCTGTAAATACTGCTTTAAATTTTACCCGTTCTTATAGTACTATGAATTACTATGAAAATAGTGCATTGGGTTATGGCTGGTCGCATTCGTATGATTTTTATCTAATAAACCAGCAGGATACGCTGTGGAATGTTCATTATGGTGATGGACATAACTCTTATTTTATTCCTGATAATAATGGTCTCGGCACTTCCCATCCTTATTATGGCGGCACTTACGAAACACTTAAAAAAGATATTGCAACAGGTCTTTTTAAGCTTACTTTCAAAACAGGCGAAGTTTATGTTTTCGATACCACAGGGAGGCTTTCAAACATTGCAGATTTAAACGGAAACACAACCGTCTTAAATTACAACAATGGAAATCTTACTTCTATTAATGCTCCCGGAGGAAGGACATTAAACCTTACATATACTAATAATCTGCTAACAACCATTACAGACCCACTCCAACGCAATATATCTTATGCTTACGATTCGATTGGAAATCTCACACAGGTTACAGATGCAAATGCAGGGCTTACGAAATTCTCATACAGCGCTCAGCATCTTATAAAGTTTGTCATCACTCCCAAAGGGGATACGCTGGTAAATAATAGCTATGATAGTCTCAATCGCGTAATTACACAATACGATGCTCTGGGAGCTATTACAAGTGTTGCGTATAATACACCAAATGCCGGCGATGCGACAGTTACTTTGCCTGATAATAATACTAACATTGTTCATCACGATAGTTTATACCGGCTTACAACTGAAATAGATGAACTTGGATATACAAAATTATATACCTATGATAACAATAATAACCGTACTTCTATTACTGATGAAAAAGGCAATGTTACCAATAAATCGTATGATAGTATCGGGAATTGTTTAAGCATTACAAAACCTACTAATATTATTACACAAATTTCGTATAATACCTTTAATAAACCTGTAAACATTACCGAGCCATTGAATCGTTTGAATAGTTTTAGTTATGATTCAATTGGCAATCTCACTCAAAACACATTGCCTAACAATTCTACTAAAACATTTACTTACTATAGTAATGGTTTGCTTCACACCAGTACTGATGGATTAGGGAATGTTACAACCAATAATTATAATACTTATGGAGACTTGATTTCGATAACTTCACCCTCAGGTACAAAAACTTTTGCTTATGATAGTGCAGGAAGGAAAATAAGTCAGACTGATGAAAATGGACATACAACTTCCTATAAGTATAATAATAATGATATGCTGACTTCAATTATTGACCCAATGGGTGATTCTGTTATTAATGTTTATGATGTAAATAATAACTTAGACACTATTATTGATAGAAACGGAAATCTGACATCTAAAATCTTCGATGCAAAAGACCGCCTGATAAGCATACATGATGCTACTAATGGAATTACAACCAATGTATATGATAAGAGAGATAATATTATTTCGACCACCGATGCTAAAGGAAATATCTTTCAATATGCTTATGATGCTAAGAATAGATTAATATCTAAAACCAACTCACTCGGAACTTTCCATTATGCTTATGACCCTGTAGGGAATAAAGTATCAGAAACAAATTCAAGCGGCAATACTAAAACCAACGCTTATGATGCCCTTAACCAAAACATTTCTATTACAGATGAATTAGGAAATACAACTACTTATGTTTACGATTCACTTGGGCAAGTTAAATCCATACAAGATGCAATGGGTAGAACCACATCTTATTCATACAATGCTATTGGTTCGATGATAAGTATTACTGATGCTGCAAATAATATTACTACGACAAACTATGATACAATAGGTAACCGGATTTCAATTACTGATGCCAACAATCATACACAATACTTCCAATACAATGCTTCCAACCGCCTGATTAAATATACAGATGCAGCAGGGAATGTTTTCAACTATGTATATGATTCAGTTGGTAACTTGCTTATCGAAAACAAACCTACCGGAACAATAACAAAAACGTATAATGCCGGAAATAAACCTACAAATGTTGTAAACTCAAGTGGTGATAACTATGCTTATTCTTATGATGCAAATGGCAATCTTCTGTCGGCAACAAATAATACAGGAACTTCAACCTTTGTTTATGATAATCGAAATCATTTGTCGCAATACACCGATATGTTTGGCAATATTGTGAACTACAGCTATGATGCAGTAGGGAATAAAACAGCAATAAAGTATCCGGGCAATGATAGTGTAAGATATGAATACGATACTGACAATAATCTTAAAAAAGTAATTGACTGGCTTGGGAACGAAACTACATATAATTATGATATAAACGGGAGGTTGACAAGTATGCAATATCCTAATGGAATTATTTGTAGTTATACTTATGACAATGCAGGCAGACTTATTTCACAGTTTAATATAAAAGATACTATTGTAATAAACCAAAGTATTTTTACTCTTGATGCAATGGGAAAACGAATGACAGAACAAAGAAAAGGAACTATTCCAAATATATTGCCCCCTGCATCCTTTGCTTATTCTTATGGACAAGATGACCGATTGCTTTCCGATTCCATCACTGCATTTACAAATGATGCTTCAGGAAATCGTATTGGTCAATCAAATACAACAGGAACTACTTCTTATAATTTCTCAGTTGATAATATTCTAAATTCAATCACTACCCCATCAGGAACAACAACTTTCAGTAATGATGCAAATGGCAACAGGGTAAAGAAAACAAAAGTAGGTATTGAAAAAAGATATGTTTTGGATATTTCAGGTAGCTTATCTCAGGTATTGCAGGAGCAGGATAATAATGGGAATGTAAAAGCCCGCTATATTTATGGCTTAGGATTAATTGCAAAAGTTGATTCAGCTAACAATATCCAATATTATCATTTTGATGCACAACATAACACAGTAGCACTTACCAATGATAGTGCAAAAGTAACAGACACCTATACTTATGACCCATTTGGCACAATGTTATCACATGTTGGAACTACGAATCAACCCTTTACTTTCCTTGGAGAATTTGGAGTACAACAGGAAGATTCTTCACTTTATTATATAAGAGCAAGGTATTATGACGCAGCAAACGATAGGTTTTTGAGTAAAGACCCTTATCCAACTTCAATAAATAACCCTCAAACAATTAACAGATATGCTTATTGTTTGAATAATCCTATTAGTATGTATGATGCAAGTGGGTTGTATGGGAATCATGATGTTGCAAGTTCTAATAATAATAGTAAATCTAACAATAATGATGATTTATTATATGAAGTTGGAGGTAAATTTAATGAATATGCAGATTATTTTTTTGATGCAAATAAATTAGCTGGGTATTATTGGCTACCAAATAGCCCAGCAACTTCATTTTTAGGTAATGCCAATAGTGTAATAAGTTGGGGTTATCATATAGTTAATGAAACAAAGATTGTTGATCAATATCAAAAAGGACAGATTTCAGGTGCTGAAGCTGGATTACAAGTCTTTATAGAATATTATCCAGATATGGCTGAACAAGTTGGTAGTTCTCTTTTTGGTCCAGCAGGTGGATTAGCTGCAAAAGCAACAGCAAGTGCATCTATCGCTGCAGGAAATATGATAGGAAATTGGTTTGTTAAAACTTCAGTTGGGGATCAATTTACAAGTTGGTTAGCTAAAAAATTATATTAATTATCAAAAGAAATTGAAATGAAAAGGTTTTATTTATTTACAATAGTTATATTATCCTTCATAAATATGAAGGCTCAAACTATTAATTATTCTTATGATAACTTAGGAAGGTTAACAAAAGTTGAATATCCTAATTCAGTTATAATTTACACTTATGATAAAATGGGTAATAGATTAACTGAAGAAGTTAAAATACCTTCAAAAACTCTGCAATTAACTACAATGTTGCAAGAGTATTATAATAGTACTACCGGTTTAATGAATCAAACTAAAGGAATAGATTGGATCACCGGTGATTTATATAAAAATTTTCGGGGTACTACAGTTGATACTGTTATGGTTTTGATTAGAAAAACGAATGTAACTGATCCTAATAATCCATGCACTATTGATACTGTCTTTTATGGAGTTAATCTAAATAATAATGGATTAATTACAATTTCATTATCAGCAGGAATAACAGGATACCATTATATAGAAATTAAACATAGAAATAGTATAGAAACCTGGAGTGATTCAGTTGATTTCTCTACTGATACAGTTAAATATGATTTCTATAATTATATTTCTCAATTTGCTATGGATAACGGTATGTTACAAGATGGAACGCATGCATGGATTTGGGGTGGTGATGTTAATCAAAATGGCAATCTCGAATCCGC
>JBAXLO010000208.1:0-7962 GCA_037134755.1 Bacteroidota bacterium
AAGGATTAATAATATTTGCCCCAATATTTGCATTGTTATATGCCAATCCATAATCTTGAGAATCTAAATTCCCGTTTCCATCAATATCGCAGATAACATAGCCATTATTAACAGTTGGGTCATCTGAATTTGCTGCTACATAAATAATGGTAGCATCTTCGGATTCTAGATTGCCGTTTTGATTAACGTCTCCACCCCAAATCCACGCATGGATTCCATCTTGTAACATACCGTTATCCAAAGCAAATTGAGAAACATAATTATAGAAATCATATTTAACGGTATCAGTAGAAAAATCAACTGAATCACTCCAGGTTTCTATGCTATTTCTATGTTTAATTTCTATATAATGGTATCCTGTTATTCCTGCTGATAATGAAATTGTAATTAATCCATTATTATTTAGATTAACTCCATAAAAGACAGTATCAATAGGAAATGAAGAAACAACATCAGCAGTAATATTTGTTTTTCTAATTAAAACCATAACAGTATCAACTGTAGTTCCCGGGAAATTTTTAAATAAATCTCCTGTATCCCAGTTTATCCCAAGTGTTTGATTCATTAAACCGGTATTAGTGTTATAATATTCCTGAAGCATAGCAGTAATATTCAGTGTTTTTGTTTGAGGAAGTAAAGTTGAAATAGAGGCTGTAAGTGGTGATGAAGCTAAATAAGTTGGCCCTCCTGAACAAATTGTTGAATTAGATGCAAATATAAAATAATAATATTGAGTGTTCATTGCAAGTCCATTATCTGAAATTGAAGCTCCTGTTTGATACCCTAATATTAATCCACCACCTAAAGAATCATTAGCGTTATAAATACTATCATTGTGAGGAAAAGCACTAAGAGTGTCAATTGTGCTTCTTATTATCAGATAATGATCTGTATTTGCAGAAGGTGTAAAAGCACCTGAAACAAATGTAGTACCGGAAGCTAAAACAATATTTGTAGGTTGTGCAGTAGGTACAGCACAATTAGTAATAACACTATCCTTAAGTGGAGCTATTGCTAAATATACAGGCCCATTAGTACATAAATTATAATTAGCAGCAAAGATATAATAATAATATTTTGTAGCTGGGTTTAGTCCATGATCAGTAAATGATGTAGTTGAATGATAAGCCACAACTGTATCACCAATAGTATCAAATGCTGAAGAAGCAGTGTAAATAATTCCATTAAGAGGAGTAGCAATAAGTGTATCTGATGTACTTCTTATTATCAAATAGTGATCAGCAGTAATTGAATGTGTAAAAGTACCTGAAACACTATTAACACTTGGATTTAAAGTTAGATTTGTAGGCTGCAAAGCAGGGGAGGTGCAATAGGTATAGTTAAATCCGGATAGAGGTGTAGCAAAATAATTAGGTACGTTGTAACAGTTTGATGCATAAACAGCATATACAAAATAAAAATATTGTGTTGCTAAATTAAGACCGGAATCAGTGAATGTTAAACCTGTTTGATAAGATACAAAAGAACTTCCTGCTAATTGATTATTTGCAGAATAAGAAACCCCATTAATAGGAGTTGAGGGTGAAACTCCTGTAGTGTTTTTTACAATTAAATAATGATCAGCGCCACCTATAGGGCTATTAAAAAATACTGTCATAGTAGTTGCACCTGGAACTAACATTAAGTTAGTTGGAGGGTTTGATGGTGCCACACATGGAGATGTCGAAAAAGTTGAATCGCTACCATAAGCAATGCCATTTGAATTTGTTGCATAAGCTCTATAATGATACACTGTATTAGGTAAAAGCTGTGATATATGTACAGTGTCGTTTCCAATTGTGCCCGCCACATCAATATGGTTGTCAGCAATTGTTGGATTAGCATTGGTGCTAAAACAAATCCCTCTTGTAATAACTGTAGATCCCCAATCATAACTTACGTTTCCATAACAGTCAGCCGAAGTAGGTGTAATATTAGCATGCGATTTTGTAGAGACATTTGGTGGTGCAAGTACATCAGCTTTATATCTAGGTGAAAACTGGAATCCACCTAAAAAAGGCGAAGCAAGAACGTATTGACCGCCTATACCTATTAGAGAAAACATGCCTGTAGGTGCCGCAACTGTATATAAGAGACTTAAGCCATAAACTCTTAATACAATAGGTTGAGTGCCTCTTAATACATTAACATTAGCATTAGCATTTGCTGATGGCCATCCTGAAACATAAGTAAGACTGTCCATTTTTGTCATTACTGATTCATTTGCTTCACTTAAAGAAGTAGTATAGATAGGTGTATAAGTAGGGTTTCCTGATGATATTTTCACAAGTGAATCTGCGCTAATTTCAATTAATCCATTATAGTTAGTAATTTTTCCCATTACTCTTACTAAATCACCTTCTGTAACAGGTGTATAACCTAAATTACTTCCAACATTAAAAACACTTATTCCGGATACAACACCTGATATAGAATCCATAATAAAGAAATCTGTACCACTACCTAAATAGTTTAACCCATGAACTATACCATATACTCTGCAATTTACATTTACTGAATCAGCAATACCTGTAATAGCATTTTCAGTTTTTACTTGTGCTATGGTATAAGTTGGTAGAATTGGTATTGTTGTAAAAGTTAAATCTGTTCCATATGAAGTCCCCATAGCATTTGTAGCATAAGCTCTGACATGATATGTTGTAGCAGCATTTAAACCGGTTGCAGTACTTGAAAAAGAACCTAATGTGCCAGTTTCAGTTGTAAAACTATTACTAATAGTCGGGTTTATTGAAGTACTCCAACAAATCCCTCTGGCTAAGACAGGAGAACCTCCATCATTAAGTACATTGGCATAAACTTGAGCTGAATTTGTTGTTATGTTTTGAATAAAATCGGTAGTTAAAACAGGAGCTACCGGAGCCGACGGTGTGGTAAAAATAGAATCGTTGCCATAAGTTATACCTACTGCATTTTGTGCAAAAGCACGATAATGATAAGTTGTACTTCCTGATAAACCTGTTAAGTTTGCCAAAAAATTACCGGTAACACCGCTAACTATAGCTACAGTACTATTAGTATCAGGGTTAGCAACTGTACTATAACAAAAGCCTCTTTTTGTAACGATTGCACTGCCTTGTGACGTTACACTTCCATAGCATGTAGCTGTTGAAGAAGTTATACCGTTATTAGTTCCGGTTGAAACAACCGGTGGTGTTGGTATTTGTGATGCGGGCGAAAAGGTAACGCCTCTAAATATTTTATTTGTTGAAGAAGTTGCTAATATTGTATATGGAGAAGAGGCTCCATTGTCTATTATCGTAACTAATTTGTTTGCCGAAGTTTCAGTAGTTGTTGCATAAATTATAGGAGATGGTCCATTCCAATCAACTGTTAAGCCTCTAGCTCCAACAGAAGTTCCTACAGGTAATGTGTAAGCTAATGACCAGGTGCTTCCTGTTTTAGTAAATTTTCTAATACCGCCAGTACTAGCATCATTGGCTAAATAACAAATAGTTCCGGCTGGATTTATAGAAAAACAATAAGGTGAAGCATCTGCAATAACTAATGTACATGTAATTCCACCTGCTGTTGGCATTCCTGTTCCAACTGAATAAAGCCCTGTAGTTCCTGAACCGGTAGTGTAATATAACTGATTGTTAAAGATAGCTACAGCTCTTAGATTTGTTGAATTTGTAGTTGTTATTTGTGCAGCTGTTCCTGTACCAAAATACTGTAATCCACCTGCTGATGCTGGTGTACCACCTGAACCTGTTGCCCAGAAATTATTATTAAAATAGGTTCCACCACGAATACTAGCTCCGCTAAATGCTGTTGTTGATGCAACTTGTAATACATTTAGAGAATTATCAATTCTAAATAATTTTCTATTTGCTGTTGCTGATGTTGAAGTTGCAATACCTGTAGTTCCTGAAACAGCATCATAACCCGGTATAGTAAGATAATAACCATCCTGAGACAATGACATATAACCTTCGCCTGTTGAACTACCTGCAGTAGTAAGTTTAAAGCTGCCTGCGCTTGGAATAATAACTGATTGAATAGAGTCGCCTTTGTCAGTGTATTCAACTAATGAAATCGGAGCTGCAACAGCAGATAAAGCTGTAGTACCATTGCCAAGACATAATACAACAAGAGTCCCGGGAGTAAATGGTTGCCCTCCTGTTAATGTAATCTGTGATTTACCAAATAATGGATTAAATAGCAATCCTATTATAATAACTACTTGATAAAAAGTAGTTTTCTTTATAAATGTTTTTAAAAATAATAATACTGTTTTCATTTCCTACTGTTTAATTTATTACTAATATTGTTTTCATATTTAATTCTGCAAAAGTACAATCCTTTTAATTCTAAAAAGCTATAACTTGTATTATATAATTAAGAAATTTATGTTAAGAAAGTATTAACTGAAAAATGTCTTAATAAATTTAATATTATTGTTAATTCCCAATTATGCTATAGAAAACTAGTATAGAATAATCTGGGATAGTTAAAGTTAATCTTATTTTATAATAATATATAAATTAGAATATGGTGATCAAAGAATTTATGTTTCTATAACAAAAAATGAAAGCCTTGTGTTAAAAATTAACAAGGCTTTCACTTAATATTTTAAATAAATATATCATTAATTGAATTGTAATACTACCTTCATCTTAAGCAATTCTGCTACTAGAAGCATTGCAGGATATTGAAGTACTATACATTCTGCTCCTGCTAATTACCAAATCCATGATGGAACACCATTTACAAATTGAAGACTTTGTCCTGGAAGTCCAGGTGCTACAGTAATCCATGTTGTGCCGTCCCAGTATTGTGTATCACCATTTGTTTCAACTCTAATAACAGATCCAATGTTAAAATAAGGATTCGTTTGAAATGTTAAGTCAGTGCCATATGTAATTCCTACAGCATTAAGAGCAAATGCTCTGTAATGATAAGTTGTACCACTATTTAAATTAGTCAGGTTAGCAGTGAATGTTCCGGTAGTACCTGCAACAATTACTTTACTACTATTTGTGTCAGGATTAGCTGAAGTACTATAACATATACCTCTTTTCGATATTGCAGCTCCTCCATCAGATGAAACGTTTCCTGCGCAAGTAGCTGTAGTCATATTTATATTTGATGATGTTCCTGTTGATACAATAGGAGCTGTACTACTTGTAATTGGAGAGAAAGCAATGCCTCTAAATACTTTAGTTATTGCTGAAGATGTTACTAATGTAGTTAATGTTGCAGTTGCTGCTGATCCATTATCTACTATTGAAATTATTCTGTTAGTAGCAGATGTTGCTTCTGAAGTAGTGGCGTAAATTATAGGATGTGCCCCACTCCAATCAACGGTTAAATTTCTTGACCCTACTGAATTACCACATGCCATTGTATAAGCTAATGACCATACTCCTCCGGTTTTTGTATATTTTATTATTCCACCTCCATTGGCAGTTGATCTGTCATCTGCTACATAACATACATCTCCGGTAGCATTTATAGCGAAACCATATGGTGAAGGACTGGTACCTGTGCTAGCTATTATACTTGTTGAAGTTTGTGCTGTAATAGTTGGCATACCGGTTCCTACTGAGTATATTCCAACTGTTCCTGATCCTGTACTAAAATATAATTGATTATTGAAAATGTTTATTGATCTAACGTTGGTAACTGTTGAACTTACCTGAACAGGTGTTCCAGTTCCAAAATATTGCACACCATTTGTTCCTGCTGTACTTCCTGTTCCTGCTGCCCAATAATTATTATTATAAAATACTCCCGATCTAATATTATTTCCTGAAAATGCTGTGGCTGATGTAACGGGTACTATATTTAATGCATTATCAATTCTTAATAACTTCCTGTTTGTAGCTGCAGCTGTAGTAGCTACGATACCGGTAACTCCTGAGGTGGCATCATAACCTGCTAAAGTAAGATATAACTTATCTTGTGATAATGATAAAATTCCTTCTGAAGTAGCTGAGCCGGAATTAACAAGTTTGTTTGTACCTGTAGTTGGTATTGCAATTGATTGAATTAATTGCCCACTAGTAGTGTACTCATCTAAAAAAAGTGCTGCTGATGCAGTTGATAATGCCGCTACACCATCTCCGGTTCTTAGCGTTACAATGCTTCCTGCTGTAAAAGGCTGTTGCGATTTACTAAATAAAGGATTAAATAATAATCCTACTACAACAATTACTTGAAAAAAAAATGTCTTTTTCAATAATGATTTTAAAATAAATAATACTGTTTTCATTTTCTAATGTTTTAATTATTACTAAATACTGTTCTATTTTATGATTTGCAAAAATACTCTCAATTTTAATTACAAAAGTAATAAATAATATTATAAAATTAATAAGTTTATATTAATAAAATGTTAAGATTTTAAATATATAATAAAATGCCCTTAATAGTAGTATGTTATACTTTAAAAAATATATTAAGAAAGCGTCCTCTCTGATAAGTACCTTGACGTCATTGCGAGCCCTCATACTTTCAGCACACCAAGTGTTATGACAATATTTAATTAACCACGCCGTCATTGCGAATGTTTGCTTTAGCAAACTGAAGCAATCTAAAAACTAATAATACTGCTCATTATGTTAACTTTACAAAATATTGTAATTAGTAACGAAGTGAAGCAATCTCATTCCATACATAAACAACAGATTGCTTTGTCGTTCCTTCTCGCAATGAAGACGTTTTTATTTATAAATGACTTATCAGAGTGGACTCAAGAAATGCTTATTCTTAATAAGATTAAAGTCAGTAAAAATAAGTATCCCTGCTATAATTGGGTCTGAAGAATTATAAATAATAATTTGATCTTAACTTTATTTTTGAATTAAGATAATGATTTTCCCTGATTGTCCAATAGTCTAAACCCCTAAAAGCCTATTTAATGATGCAATCACACTTACTTCGTGGTTTATGTATTTGGGATATCTAACATCAAGCTTTCGTACCCATCTATAGTAAATGTAATGATACTTGCATCTTTTATGTAGATTCTAACTTTATAATATCCTTCAACATCCGTAATTACTTTCTTTTTCTTAACTCCGGCTTCAATAGTTACTTCACTTAAAAATGATTTGGCTTCGGCATCCATTACTCTACCTTTTACTAATACAGTATAATGCTTATGTTTACCTGTCCTAAGAATTTTTTTTCTACAGTTTTTGTATAGTCCAACAAAACTTTGATCTTCTTTGCTATCATACATAAGCATAAGCCCGTCAAGCTCATTTCTAAGCATTAAACGTGTTTCATTAACCTTTTCAGGTATAAGTTTCACTAATTTAGCATGCTTTTTTTAATTAAATAATCTCTTTGTGGAAGTAAATTATAAAACTCTTGTAAATTTTCTTTCAGCTTTGCTATTTTCAGAGGAGTAATTCCAATAGGAGCAAGTTGCACCGAAAGTCCTTCAGCTCTTTCGCTAATGTGCGAAGCTTCCATATGAAAATCACCATCGGTCATCAATTTACACCTTAAAATAAATCTTAAATACTTCTGAAAAAAGCAATTTAAAACAGTTCATAACCTTTTATGTTAGCTATTTAATAAATTATAAGTGTCTATTTTAACATTACGACAACAAAATAAATTTGAAAGATTAGATACATTATCAAAAAAATTGTAATACTTTCGCATTTTGATATTTTCAGAATATCTAAATTAAGCTTACACCTATATTTGATTTTGTGTTTTAAAATAAATGTCAATGCGTATAAATAAATATTTTAGAGTTAAATTACATGGGTTTTGGGTTAAAACTATCCTAAAATCATTGTTAATAATTGTTTTATTTCAACAATGCTCCTCACATACAGGTGTTAAAAAAGATGCGATTTTCGATTCTTTATTAGTTAATGCAAAACATAAATTAAAGTCAAATGCAGATAGTGCCTTGATTGCAACAAAAAACTTAAGTGATTATGTGTCTATAAAAAATGATGCTAATCAAATGTTTGATGC
>JBAXLO010000209.1:0-7874 GCA_037134755.1 Bacteroidota bacterium
TCAGAAACGTATGCTGATTATATGTCAGGGACAGCAATTACAAATTATACTTCTAATATTTAGATTTATTTTACTGTTTAATATATCTTTTTCATTAGATTTCTAAGAAGTTGACCAATTGCAAGTAAAGTATTGTGAAACAAAATTCTTGGCCCTGAATAACGCATTACAACTCTGATTTGCTCTCACATAATTTTATTATAATTTAAAATCTCTTCTACTATATTTAGGATTAAAAATACAGATGAACTTAATAATATTAATCTTTATATTTTATATTTAAGGTGCAAAATAATTTATAAAAAGCTTTATTTTTAAAAATAAATTGTTATCTTTGCATATTATATAATTTAAAATCAAATATTATGAAAATGCAAAAATTATTTTTTAGAATATTATGTGCAATTTTTGTTATAATTGTACATAACGCAAAAGGGCAAAACATCCCTGTCAGTTATCCTTTCGACTCAACGAAAACTTATGTAATAGTTTTAATAGATGGTGCGGAATTTGTTGGTAATTTTTTGCAAAAGGATTCCTCTACATTTATCATAAAGACTTCTTTAATACCTAAAATTGATATTCCTATAAATAAAATTAAAAGCATAGAAGAAGTTAAGCCATTTAACATGAAGAAGGGTGCTTATTGGTTTACAAATCCTAACCCCGGACGTTATTTATTTGGGCCTTCAGCATATAATCTCAAAGCTGGAGAAGGTTATTATCAAAATACGTATTTATTCTTAAACTCATTTAATGTAGGATTGACCGACAATATATCTTTTGGTGGAGGTCTGGAATTTATTTCTACATTCACATCAATTGCTAATGGCAATCTAAATCCAATATTTTATGTAACACCAAAGGTTGGGTTTAAAGTTGCAGAAAATGTAAATGTTGGAGCTGGAGTTTTGTATTTAAGTGCACCATATAGTTCAACTAAAAGAACTAGTATGGGTGTTACTTATGGTGTGGGAACTTTGGGTTCAACAAACGATAATATAACATTTGGAATGGGTTGGGGTTTTGTTGATGGCACTTTTTCGAATAAACCATTCTTAACTGTATCTGGAATGACCAGAGTAGCTAAGAAAACTGCTTTGGTAACTGAAAATTGGTTTGTACCATCAAATGATGGTACTTATTATACTCTTATAAGTTATGGTATTAGGTTTTTTGGTGAGAAGATTTCAGTTGATCTTGCATTTCTAAACAATAAAGATATAGCTACTATTTTCTTTATAGGGATTCCTTATGTTGATTTTGTTGTTAAATTTTAATATTTAACTTCATATTTTAACATCCTATTTTTACTTTAGATATTTCTTTTTCTTGAGATTTCTAAGAAGATGTCCAATAGCAAGAAATGGATTGTGAAATAATATTCTAGGCCCCGAATAACGCATTACAATTCTGATTTGCTCTCTCATCGTTTTATTATAACAATGAACAGGGCATTTATCACAATTAGGTTTGTTTTCTTTAAACTTACAATGCTCAATACGAGCATAACAATAGTTTAAAAGATTAGAGCAATCCTCACAAAGAGATTTTGAATTATGATTCTTACGGCAATATAAAGCAATCATCGCTTTGACTGCTTTCTTTTCAGTATTCTGACTAATTAACAATAAAAAAAGATTATGTGTAATATTAAACTAAAAAGTGAATTCTTTCTTAGCAGCTTTCATAGTATTCATAAGAAGCGAAACAATAGTCATTAAACCCACACCACCCGGAACAGGAGTTATATAGCTGCATTTTTCGGAAACATTGTTGAAATCAACATCTCCAACCAGCCTAAAACCTGATTTAGTTTGAGTAGAAGGAACTCTATGCATGCCCACATCAATTACAACGGCTCCCTCTTTTACCATACTTGACGTAACAAAGGTTTGTTTACCAATAGCAACTATTAATATATCAGCTTGTAAACAAATCTCTTTAAGATTAGGAGTTTTACTATGACAAAGTGTAACGGTTGAATTAGCATGAGCATTATTTCTTGACATCAGCACACTAATTGGCGTTCCAACAATATTACTTCTGCCTAAAACAACACAATGTTTACCTACTGTATCTATATTCGACCTTTCAATTAATTGCATTATTCCATAAGGAGTTGCCGGTAAAAAAGAAGGAACTCCTGCAATCATTCTGCCAAGATTTACAGGATGAAAACCATCAACATCTTTGGCAGGATTAATACTTTCAATTACTTTATTTACAGAAATATGCTCAGGTAAAGGCAACTGAATTATAAAGCCATCAACATCATTATCGTTATTTAAGAAGTTTACTGTTTCTAACAATTCTTTTTCAGTAGTTCTTGAAGGAAGTCTATAAACAGATGAAGTAAACCCAACTTCTTTACATGATTTCTCCTTATTAGCAACATAAGTTTGACTAGCAGGATCATCTCCAACTACCACTGCAACAAGATGTGGTGGGTTAATTCCATCATCAATCATCTTCCTAACTTCTGCTGCAATTTCATTTTTAATTTGTTCAGCTATAACTTTACCGTCTATTAATTTCATTTGTATTACAAAAAAAGATTTATACTATTTAAAATAGAAACTATTAAAATTCTTTAGTCTAAAAAAAAGATTTATGTAAATTACATTTTACCTTTTAATATTCGACATCATTCGCATCATATTCTGAGCTTTGTTATTGCTCCCACTAACTGCTTTCATCATCTTACGCAACTCGTCAAATTGCTTTAACAAGCGATTTACGTCTTCAATTTTAGTGCCACTACCACCAGCAATACGTTTTCTTCTGCTACCATTTATAATTGAAGGATCAGCTTTCTCAGCTTTAGTCATAGAAGAAATAATTGCCTCAATACCTTTAAAAGAATTATCATCAATGTCAACTCCCTTCATCATTTTACCAACACCTGGAATCATACCTACAAGGTCTTTCATATTCCCCATCTTTTTAATCTGCTGAATCTGGGAGAGAAAATCATCAAAGTTAAAAGTGTTTTGTTGAATCTTCTTTTGAATCCTTTTAGATTCTTCTTCATCAAATTGTTCTTGGGCACGTTCAACCAATGATACAATATCACCCATTCCGAGGATTCTGTCAGCCATACGTTCAGGATAAAAGATGTCGATAGCATCCATCTTTTCGCCAACACCAACAAACTTTATAGGTTTATTTACAACCGCACGAATTGTCAAAGCTGCTCCACCTCTTGTATCACCGTCTAATTTGGTAAGAATAACTCCATCAAAATTCAAACGATCATTAAAGGTTTTAGCAGTATTTACAGCATCCTGACCAGTCATCGCATCAACTACAAACAAAGTCTCTTGTGGATTGACTTCATTTTTAATAGCCGAAATCTCATTCATCATTTCTTCGTCAATAGCCAATCGACCAGCAGTATCAATAATAACAGTGCTAATGCCTTTTTCGCGAGCATAAGCAACTGCTCTTTTAGCAATCTTAACAGGTTCTTTACTATCAATATCAGAAAAAACTTCAACACCTATCTGTTCTCCTAAAACTTTCAATTGATTTATAGCAGCAGGTCTATAGACATCACAAGCAACTAACAATACATTACGACTTCTTTTTGTCTTTATGTAATTGGCTAATTTAGCTGAAAAAGTAGTTTTACCTGAACCTTGCAAACCTGACATTAAGATAATAGCAGGACTACCTTTTAGATTAATATCAACCTTTGAAAACCCCATTAAACGGGTAAGTTCATCATGAACTATTTTTACCATTAATTGTCCGGGAGAAACAGAGGTAAGTACATTCTCACCTAAAGCTTTTTCCTTAACATCTTCGGTAAATTGCTTTGCTATTTTAAAACTAACGTCAGCATCAAGCAATGCTTTTCTAACTTCCTTTAGTGTTGTAGCAACATTTATTTCGGTTATACGCCCCTGACCTTTAAGCAGCTTAAACGCGCGGTCGAATTTTTCACTTAAACTTTCAAACATAGTTTTTTCCTAATTAAAAACAGTTTGCAAAGTTACTAAAATCTTTGAAATCCTTATTATGATAATCTTATTTTATTTAGAAGAAATATTTTACTCTTTAAAGAAACTGTATTATTTTCTAATAATCAAATTAATTTTATCTATAAAAAAAATAAAACTAAGCAATTAAAGACTTCTTTTATATGATTGAAATTTTTTATTATACGATAAAACCTTTCCGTCCTAACGGACGAACTTCTCTGCCTAACGGACGAACTCTTCCGCCTAACGGACGAACTTTCCATCCTAACGAACGAACTTTCCATCCTAACGAACGAACTTTCCATCCTAACGGACGAACTCTTCTGCCTAACGGAGGAGATCTTCTATTGTATAATATATTGTTTTTTTCACCAAAAAACAATCATCATTATAATTAGGTCATATCCCTTCCTTGTTTATAAATGTTTAGGTTGAATAGTGCTCTCTGAAAATAGCACGAAAAAATTAAAAAGCCCTTTATATATCAAAATATACAGAGCTTTTTAATCAACAAAGAATAAATTAGCTATAGCAACTATCTTAATATTTCTAAACTACCTTGATATTTTACATCTTTAAGTACCCCTTTGGCAGTAAATACAACAAAATAAACACCATCAGGCAATCCTTCACCATCAAAATCATTTTGATAATTAGATCTCTCATAAACTTTCTTGCCCCAACGATTATATATAATCAATGTGTTATCGGGATACGCTCCTGCTTGTAATCCTTTTATAACAAACTTATCATTAAAGCCATCATTATTTGGAGTAATCAAATTAGGAAAAGTCAAACTATCAGCAATAATCTGGATAGAATGAGTTGCGGTATCAGAGCATCCATGATCACCTACAACTATCATCTGGACATTGAAAGTTCCTATGTTTAAATAAGAATGTGAAGGATCTTTTCCAAAATCTGTTGATCCATCACCAAAAGTCCATGTATAAGTATAAGTAAATGGAGGAGTAGTTTCGTCAGTAAAGTTTACAGGAATACCTAATGTTCCAATAGTTGGAGTCCATGTAAACTCAGCGTGAGGCTGAGAATATATTGTTATATCACTAAGATTAAAAGTAAGCTTGCATCCTAATGCAACAGCTGTTAAAGTTACAGGGTAAGTTCCCGCATGTGCAAAAGTGTGAGCAGGACTCATTATACTTGAAGAATCACCATCCCCAAAATGCCATAAATAGGTAAGTGCCCCTGCACTTGCACTAAAGTTTATCGTTTTAGGTTCGCAACCTGATGTTGGATCTGCGGTTGGATTAATAACAGGTTTTGGATAAACTACAACCGTTATACTATCTTTAGATTTACATCCAAAAGTATTAGTCCCTGTTACTTTATATAGAGTTGTAACAACAGGATGGACAATAATGGGGTTGCTTGTTTCAGTAGTTGACCATAAGTAAGTACTTCCCCCCGAAGCTAATAAAGTAGCAGTGTCGCCAGTACAAATTGTATCAGGTGTTGCAGTTATAGTAATAGTTGGATTTGAATGAACTGTTAGGATAGTTATAATAGTACTGTCGCATCCTGCTGCTGCTGTGGTAAGATTATCAGTATAAGTGCCTGATGCTGTATAAGCATGAGAACCTACCTTAACAGTATCCCCTTCACAAATAGAAGTATCTTTCTGAATATTATAATTAGGATTAACTGTTAAGATTGTTGTAATAGTACTATCACAGCCTCCTACTGTTGTCATGTGGTCTGTATAAGCACCTGATGTAGTATAAACATGTCCATTTACTGTAACAGATTGACCTTGGCAAATAGAAGGTGAGTTAACTATATTGTATGCTGTTTTAAGTGTCACTTTTAATATAAAAGCAATCCCTACACAACCACCTGTTGTAGGTGTAACAGTATAGGTAGCAGTATGTGATGTATTTGAAGGATTATTTGTTAGCAATCCCGATATGTTTGAAGGAGTCCCTACACTTGCTTGTTTGCCATCAATACCACTACCGATTGGCACTGGCCATGTATAAGTTGTTCCTGTTAACACTACTCCATTTGTTACATTTACAGGTGTTACTATAAAAGGAATACCACTGCAAAGAGTATCAAACATACTTGTAATTGAAGATACAGGATTTATAGTTACAGTTACTGTAAAAACATTACCCGTACATGCACTTGCTGTTGGTGTGACTGTATAAGTAGCAGTTTGTGATGTAATGCCTGTATTAGTGAGTGTTCCGCTGATGTTTGATGCATTAGTTCCTGCGGCTCCTCCTGTAAAACCAGTTCCTACTGGTGATAACCATGTATAAGTTGTTCCTGTAGGGACAATACCATTAATTCCATTTTGAGGTGTTGATGTAAATAGAACTCCGCTGCATTCATTGGTTGTCATTGCTGTAATTGCAGGCATTGGATTTATGGTTACCGTTACCGTAAACGGAGCACCCGTACAGTTTCCTGATGTTGGTGTGATCTGATAGGTAGCTGTCTGTGGTAGATTTGTGGGATTGGTTAATGATCCGCTAATTTCTGTTGCATTTATGCCTGAAGCTCCACCTGTCATACCTCCTGAAACTATAGGTGCAGACCAGCTATAAGTAGTTCCTGATAATACAACTCCATTGGTAACATCTGTTGGTGTTACCGTGAACGATGAACCACTACAAGCAGTAGCAGTTATATTTGTAATCGAAGAAGCAGGGTTTACAGTTACAGTTACAATAAATGTTGCTCCCTGAAAAGCTCCAACTGTTGGTGTAACAGTATATGTTGCTGTCTTTGGTATACTTGTCCCATTTATAAGTGTTCCGCTGATATTGGTTGCATTTGTTCCTACTGCTCCACCTGTAAGACCTGAAGATAGAACCGGGATTGGCCAGCTATAAGTTGTTCCTGCAGGAACGATACCATTTACTCCATTCTGAGGATTTACTGTAAATTGTACTCCGCTACAAGTTACCGTATCCATATTGTTTATTGCAAGTGCCGGATTTACCAATACTGTTACTGTAAAGGTATCGCCTACACAGCCTGCTCCTGATGTAGGTGTAACTATATATGTTGCATATAATGGGATGCTTGTTGGATTGGTTAGTAATCCGTTGATGTTTGTTCCACTGCCTGCCATTTCTCCTGTAATGCCGTTATCAACTGTTGGGGCTGGCCATGTATAAGTAGTTCCTGTAGGAACTATGCCATTGGGTCCATTTGAAGGTGTCACACTAATTGAGTATCCACTATAAACAGATGTGCTTATATTTGTAATAGCTGGTGGAGGATTTACTGTTATAATTACCGTAAATGGAGAACCCGGACAACCTACTCCAGGTACTGCTGTTGGGGTTATGGTATAGATTCCTGTTTGCTGTGTACTCGTTGCATTAACAAGTGTTCCACTGATATTTGTTGCATTTGTTTCTGTAGCTCCTCCTGTCATATTACCGGTAACTAAAGGAACTGGCCAGCTAAAGGATGTCCCTGCCGGTACTACTCCGTTGGTTCCATTTATAGGGATTACTGTAAAAGGGACTCCACTACATATGGTAGCAGTCATATTTGTTATAGCTGTTGCAGGATTTACAGTTACTGTTAGAGTAAATGGGGATCCGGTACAACCGTTTGCTTTGGGTGTTACCGTATAGATTCCTGTTAGTGGATTATTTGTTGCATTGGTAAGTGTACCTGTAATGCTTGTGACATTAGTGCCAATAGCTCCTCCTGTTAAACCAGAGGGGAGAGTTGGTAGAGGCCAGCTATAAGTGATGCCAGTTGGAACAACACCATTAGTTCCATTTATAGGGATTACTGTAAACTGTAATCCACTACATATCGTATCATGCATATCAGTAACAGCAGGTGCAGGATTAACAGTTACCGTTACTGTAAAGTTTGCTCCTGTACAGCCTGCTGCTG
>JBAXLO010000210.1:0-7818 GCA_037134755.1 Bacteroidota bacterium
CTACAGTATGTAGTGGAAGTACCTTTACTGTAACACCAAATAATTTAGCAAATGGTATTGTACCTGCGGGAACAACATATAGTTGGGGCTATCCTGTAGTTGGGCCTGCTATGACTGGAGGAGCAGCAGGCACTAATACAACAAGTATTAGCGGAACACTCGTTAATGCAACAACCATAGCTCAAATAGCAACATATACTGTAACACCAAAGTCAGGAAGTTGTGTAGGTTCAAGTTTTACAGTAACGGTAACGGTAAATCCGATACCTGCAATTACAAATATGAGTGCAATAGTATGCAGTGGTAGTACATTTACTGTTACACCCACAGATGTTACAAGTGGTGTTATACCTACAGGAACAACTTATAGCTGGGTAGCTCCAAACTTACCAAGTGGACTTGGAGGTGCAGCAGCAGGTAATGGTACAACTATTACTGGATCGCTAATCAATTCAACTAACTCTCCACTAAATGCAATATATACTGTAATACCATCAGCAGGTGGTTGTGTAGGTAGTCCTTTTACTGTAACGATAACTGTAAATCCTGCACCAGTAGCACCAATAGTAAATAGCCCTATATCATATTGCCTAAGTACAACATCAGCACAACTTACTGCAATAGGAACTAATTTATTATGGTACACTACAGCAACAGGAGGCACAGGAAGTTCAACACCTCCAACACCATCTACAGCAACTTTGGGAACAACTTATTATTACGTAAGCCAGACTGTAAATGGATGCGAAAGTGCAAGAGCTTTGATAACTGTAACTGTAAGTTCAACAGCTGAAGCACCCATAGTGACGAATATTGCTTATTGCCAATATTCAACTTCAGCACCACTTACAGCAATCGCAACTGGAACTTTATTATGGTACTCAACAGCCACAGGGGGCACAGGAAGTGCAAATGCTCCTATACCTCCAACAATGGTTGTGGGATCAATAAATTATTATGTAAGCCAAACGATAAACGGTTGCGCAAGTCCACGAGATACTATTATTGTATTTATATATCCTACACCTTCAGCACCAATGATTTCAGATCCAGGTCTATTATGTCAAAATACAATTGCAAATCCGCTTACTGCAACAGGGACAAATTTATTGTGGTACACTACAGCAACAGGGGGCATAGGTAGTACTATAGCACCTATACCATCAACTACATTTGTAGGAACAACAAATTATTATGTAAGTCAAACTGTAAACGGTTGTGAAGGACCAAGAGCGGTGATTGTAGTAACAGTAAATTTAGCTCCTTCAATTACAAATATATCTGATACTATTTGCAATGGGGCACCATTTTTAGTAACACCTTTAAATGGTGTGAACGGAATAGTACCTGTTGGAACAACTTATAGCTGGACAATACCAACAACATCTGGTATTGATGGTTTTCAGGGAGGAAATAATGCAATAAATATCAGTGGAACTCTTTCAAATAATCCTAATAGCGTATCCCATACAGCAACTTATATTGTAACACCAAAACTAGGAAGTTGTGTAGGTGATACATTTACAGTAAAAGTAGTTGTAACAACATCTCAAGCACCTTTAACACCAGGTGTAATTTATGGACCTGATCCTGTTTGTCAAGGTCAAGGTCCAATACAATATTTAATAGCTCCTCTAACGTATGCTACATCTTATGTATGGACTATACCAATAGGAGTTATAGGTTCGAGTACAACTTCAAGTATAAATGTCAGCTTTTCAACAAGTATCCAATCTGCTCCAATAAAAGTGAAGGGATATAATTCTTATTGTGGGTTTGGAGGAGAAGCAATATTAGTTGTAGATGTACAAAATTGTATTGGAGTAGATGTATTTACAGGTGATGGAGGGATAAGTATTTCACCAAACCCTGTTAGTGGTTTAAGTAATCTAAAGATAAAACTTACAAGCGATCAACAATTAAATATTTGTATTTACGATATTACAGGTAGGAAAGTTATAGAGGTTTTAAATGCTCAAAAGCAAAGGGGAGAACATCACGTACAGATAGATGCTACTGATCTTAAAGCCGGAATCTATTTAATAAAGGCTATAGGGGTTGAGAGCTTTGAAACTGTTAAGTTTAGTGTAACTCATTAAGAAGTGCCTAAAGTACTTGAAGTACTTACAGTGCCTAAAGTTGGAAGAAAAACAATTAAGAATTAATAATTAATAATTAATAATTAATAATTTTATTTATACTATGAAAAGAACAAAGGCTGTTGTAGCTACTATTATTTTATTTATCAGCATCTTTACATCTAATGTGTTTTCGCAGGATGTTAAAGATATTAAATTACCTGCTCCGGTTAAAACGGGTGGTAAACCTTTGATGGAAGCCTTAAATGCCCGTCAGAGTGCAAGAGAATTTTCTGCAAAAGAACTTTCGATGCAAATGCTTTCGGACTTACTTTGGGCTGCTGATGGTATCAATCGTCCTGATCTTGACAAACGTACAGCACCCACCGCAATGAATTGGCAGGATATGGATGTTTATGTAATACTTCGCTCGGGTATTTATAAATATATGGCTAAAGAAAACAATCTAAAGCTTATTAAAACAGGTAACTATATGAAGAATGCCGGAAAGCAGGATTATGTTGAAAAGGCTGCATTAAATCTTGTGTTTGTTAGCAATACCTCGAAGATGGCAAAAGCAACCACTAATGATGATAAAATTCTTTTTGCAGGCATTCATACCGGATGTATTGTGCAGAATGTTTATTTATATTGTGCTTCCGTAGGGTTAAACACAGTTACCAGACGCAATATTGATTTGGTTGAATTAAAGAAAACAATGGAGCTGGCAACAGATGATATGATAGTAACCTCTCAAACAGTAGGCTTTAAACCATAAACTTAAGTTATATAAGAAAGATTAAGTATTTTGTTTTACAAAAACTAAATAGATAACCAAATGACGTTTGTAAGCTTACAAATGTCATTTGGTTTTCTGATATGATTAAGTGATGCCCTAATTCTAATTTTTAAAATGTACTAATTTCATAACAATCTTATATAAAAATGTAACAATTAATAAATATTTTCATCGTAATATTGCAAAATGTTATTGATGTTTATTAGATTAATAAATAAAATGTATTTTATGTTTGCCTGTTAAGCTATTTTTAGTACTTTTGTACATCTTAAAGGGTAATTATATAAAAACTACTTTTTAAAAATAAAAACTTACAATGTGGATGCTTTACAAGAAATTTTATCTAGTTTTAACCCAATTAGTCTAGAAGAAACGGAATGTGTAAAATTAATGAATCGAACAGAAACAAAATATACGTTTCTGCGAGGACAATTATGTGATTTTCTACAACAAATTTCTAAAGATTATAAGGTTTTAGAAATAAATAATAATAGAGCAAATCCATATCAATCTTTGTATTTTGATACACCAACTTATCAACTATATCTTCTACACCATAATAATAGAGAAAATAGATATAAAATAAGATATAGACATTATACTTCTTCAGGTGATTGTTTTTTTGAGATAAAACATAAGACTAATAAAAATAGAACCGAAAAGAATAGGGTTGAAACAAGCTGTATAAAGGAATATATTGAAGATACTGGTTTAGATTTAATCAAAACGAACACAACAATTGATGCTTCAAAGCTAATTCCTTCACTCTGGGTTTACTTCTCAAGGATAACATTAGTTAATAATAACTTAAGAGAAAGATTAACTATTGATGTTGATATATCTTTTAAAAAAAATGGTAAAGTAATTTCATATCCTGAGATTGCTATTGCAGAAGTCAAGCAAGATAGTTTTTGTCATTCAAAATTTGATCTGATGATGAAAAACAATTATGTCAGAACAAAGTCAATTAGCAAGTATTGTTTTGGTTTAATTTCAACAAAAGAAAACATAAAAATGAATAATTTTAAACATAATTTAATGATCATAAAAAAACTTTACAATGAAAACTAACTTTTTAATTCTACTATTAATCACTTTAGGTTTAACTTTTTCTACTACACAAACAAGTGCTAAGCACATTAAGTATTATATAAATGATTCAACATATCAAAAGGTAGCTGTTGATAAAAATGGTTTAGAAGAAACAGCACAAGCAGATTTACTTAGTGAAATGAATCCTGAAAATGTAAGCGGTACTTTTTTTTGGAGTCTGTTAATAAATGTTGTTACACTTGTTTTGATAATTGCATTGGTTTATTATCCTAATAACAGGCAAATGGAGAATATTTTCTCCTTCTTTATGTTCAATTTAATGATCTTCTTATTAACTTTCTTATTAAATAAAATTAAAATATCAATGGGAGCTGCATTTGGATTATTTGCAGTATTCTCAATGCTGAGATACAGAACAGAAGGCATTAATATGAAAGATATGACCTATCTATTTATTTTTATTTCTGTAGGATTAATTAGTGCGGTACATTTAAGATATTACGAATTAGCAATAATTGATGCTATAATTATTTTGTTTATTTATATACTTGATGGGAATAAATTTTTCAGAAGAGAGTTGTCTAAATTAGTGGAATACGAGAATATTGAATTAATTAAGACTGAAAACTATAATATTTTACTTGAAGATTTAAGAAAGCGTACCGGCTTGACAATACATCGTATAAATATAGAACAGATCAATTTCCTTAAAGATGCAGCAATGATAAAAATATTCTATTACGATACCGTTGAAAGAAAAGCAAAAAGAATCAAAACTAAAGTCAATTAATAAATGTTTAATTAGCATGATAGTATTAATATTCTTATATTTTTCAATATACTTTAAATGCTAATTATATGAGAGTATTAAAAGTTTCTTTTATATTCATTTTCTTTATAGTAATTCTATTTTTAAATAATACTTATTTATATTCACAAAATATAAATAAGTATTATGTTAAAGGTATTGTTGTAGATAGCAATACTCGTCAGCCAATATCCTACGTAAGTATTGCTTTAATAAATCCAACAGATAATAAAATAATTAAATCTACAATCTCTAACGAAGATGGTGAATTTAAATTTAATAGTGTTATATCCGGAAAATATCATTTAGTAATTTCATGCATATCTTATGGTAAAAGTTCAAGAGTTATAAATCTTAATGGTAATGATAAAAATGTAGATTTAGGAAAGCTAAAAATAGCAAAACAAAGTGTTACTTTACAGGATGTAGTAATTGAAGGCTTAAGTATTCCTGTAATGGTAAAAGGTGATACTATTGAATTTAATGCAGCTTCGTTTAAGACAGATTCTAATGCCGTTATAGAGGAATTGATTAAAAAGCTACCGGGTGTAGAAGTTGATAAAGATGGAAATATAAAAGCTCAAGGTAAGGATGTTATGAGGGTATTTGTTGATGGAAAACCATTCTTCGGTGATGATCCAAAGATAGCTACCAAAAACCTTCCTGTAAATATGATTGATAAGGTACAGATAGTCGATAAAAAAAGTGATCAGGCAATGTTTACTCAGATAGATGATGGTGAAGTGGAAACCATTATGAATCTTATTACCAAAAAAGGAAAGAAAGATGGTACTTTTGGTAAAGCTACAGCAGGCATTGGTAATGAAGGTAGATATGATGAAAGTGCAAATTTAAACTGGTTTAAAAATGAAAGACAAGTTTCGGTAATTGGCACATTAAATAATATTAATAACCTTCGTTTTAGTGATTTTACGGCCTTAGATCAAACAACAAATACAAATGTACTTAATAAAAATATATCTAATTCTTCAGGAATTTATTCTGCTAATAGCAATGGTATAAGTAAATCATGGTCAGCGGGAGCTAATTATAGGGATAGTCTTGGAAGTAAGATAAGTTTTGTTGGTAGTTACTTATATTCAGGAAATGAGAATAGTAAAATCTTAGAAAATAACCGCACAACATTTATTTCGGATTCAACTTTAACAACTAGGAATACTCAAAATAGCCCTTCACAATCCTACACTCATAATATTCATTTAGAGTTTGATTATGGTATAGATTCAATGAATTCTATCTTTTTATATCCTCACATTAAAATTAATCAAAATAACTCTGATCAGTTTAATTATTATTCTTCTCAAGGTAAGATTATACAAAGATTAGATACCGTAAGTAGTGAAAAGCAAAGAGATAAGAAGACCATAAATACAAATGTAGAATTATTATTACGTCATAAATTCCATAAACCAAGAAGAACTTTATCATTATCGGTTATTGCCGGTACTACACCAATTACAAACCAAGGTTATAATAAATCGAATAGTATTTATTTTCCTGATCCTACAATTTATAATGTGGATCACATGAAAAATAATCTTTCAGGAGCTGTTACCTGGGATGCAAAATTATCATATACAGAGCCTTTAACTTACAATGTGGTTTTAGAACTCAGCTATCATTATAAGCTATCCACAAGTTTTTATGATAGAAAAACATATGATTATAATCCCCTTGATAGTTTGTATGATGTTGTTAATATTAAGTTGACAAATAGATATGATAATGTTTTTCAGGATCACAAAGCTGGTATTAATGTTAAAGTATTTAAGAAGAAGTGGGATTATACAATTGGGGTAGTCTTAGAACCAACAACACTTGTAAGTAACTTTATTTTATTAGGAAAAGATTCATCAATAACTTTAAAAACATTTAATTTTTCGCCTCAATTTATCTTAAATGCAACTCCTCGAAAGGGCAAAAAACTAAGTATTAAATATAAAGGTAATTCAGATCAACCAAGTTTAAATCAACTCCAGCCGGTTTTAGATAATTCAAATCCAATACATTTGTACATTGGAAACCCTGCTCTGAAACCCGAATATGATAATACACTTACCATAAATTATAATACTACCAATCTTGTTAATTTTAATTATTTTTATTCTAATTTCGTATTTGTAAATTCTTTTAATAAGATTACAAATATGATTACCTATAATGTTTCTGGGGTCGACACAACTATGCCTGTTAATGTTAATGGTACATACAATATTAATTTAAATGCCGGAATTGGTAAGCCGATAAAGAAATTCTTTTTAAACTTTGGTTGTAATAGCGGTTATACCAAGGATATTAATTTTCTAAATCAATCAAGTTTTACAACAAAAGTTCTAAGTCTTGGCTTTAGTACACGACTTAATTATAATGGAGAACGATTGGTATATGCTCCTATTGCCAAGATTTCGATAAATAAAGCCTGGTACGATCTTGCAAGTTATCCAAATTCTCAGTATTTAAATTATATGCTTGGCTTCGAGTTTCAAGTTGATTTGTTTTGGAATATTAAGATTGGTTCTGATGTGCAATATATAAAAAACAATGGTTTCGGTCAGGGGTATAATTTAGATATGACTATCTGGAATGCCTTTATTTCCGAACAAATATTTTCGAACAAGAGAGGCACTATTAAATTTCAGATATATGATATTCTGAAACAAAATAAAAGTATTTTTAGAACTACCTTTGCTAATTATATCGAAGACGATAAAGTTAATAATATATCACAATTCTTTATCGTTAGTTTTTCTTATAGCTTTAGTAAATTTCAAGGCAAACAACCCAAATCAAAAGGTAGCAAGAAGAAATCGGGAAAACCTCCTAAAATGAAATTATAAATCCCTTATTTTTTTATTTATTACTAGCATATTTATTATTAATTCTCTATTTATTCTTAAAGAATCATTACAGAAATCCAATATGCATCATTTAAACATAATGTTCCTGCATAATTTTATAGTATTCTACATTTACATATAAATATACAATTCTATATAATAGTATTCCACATTTACGTATAAATATACAGTTCTATATAATAGAATGCCACATTTACGTAT
>JBAXLO010000211.1:0-7648 GCA_037134755.1 Bacteroidota bacterium
CCAAAAGCTTTTTAGTGCCTTCAACAATTTTGCTGATAAGACCCAGAAGCTTTTTTGTGCCTTCAACATTTTTGCTGATAAGACCCAAAAGCCTTTTAGTGCCTTCAATATTTTTGCTGATAAGACCCAAAAGCTCTAGTTAGGCGTAGCATCACGCTAGGCTCTTGTTTTATAAGGCATCTTGCCTACAATCTTATGAGAATATAAAAATAAATATGATGTGTTAATCAAAGTCCTTTTTAAGATGACGTAGCGAGGACGTCAGTCTAACATTATGGTTGCCAAAACCTGATAGAGTTTTAAAACTAATATGTCTATTATACCTGACATAGCGAGGATGCCAGTATAACATCAAAGCCCTGCATACTCATTGAATATGCAGGGCTTTATAATGTAATAGTAAGAGAAAGGAATCCTAAAAGGACAAGTGAGTTTGGTGAAAGAATGACTTCTCCCGTCTCGGCTCCGCTCGACGACCGATATTATAGCATAGGGATTGAGGAGAGGAAATAAGACTTCAATTAATATTAGTAATTATTTTTAATCTCAATTCAAAATAAATGCTGACCTTTGTAAAAAAATTCAGACATACAAAATGGCAAAAACTAAAACAACATTCTACTGCGGAGGTTGCGGTGCTCAATCCTTAAAATGGATAGGCAAATGTCCTTCGTGCGGCGAATGGAATACTTATGTAGAAGAAGTAATTCAACGTGAAGATGGCAATCATAAATGGACAAGACAAGCTTCGGGCTCCATAAGCAAACCTAAACTTATTAGCGAAATTAAATACGAAGAGCAAAACCGGAAAGATACCAATAACGGAGAATTTAACCGTGTGCTAGGTGGCGGATTAGTCCCTGGCTCCTTAATATTGGTAGGCGGCGAACCCGGCATAGGCAAATCAACACTTATGTTGCAGATTGCTTTAAATATTAAGCATTATAAAGTGCTATATGTAAGTGGCGAAGAAAGCGAATTACAGATAAAGATGCGTGCCGAAAGAGTTGGAGCAAAGAATAATGAATGTTATATATTAAATGAAACGATTACTCAAAACATTTTCCAACAAATAGAAGAACTTTTGCCCGATTTAGTGGTAATAGATTCAATCCAGACCTTATCAACCAACATTATTGAATCAACTGCCGGTAGTATATCACAAATAAAAGAATGTGCTGCCGAAATGCAGAAGTTCTCTAAACTAACCGGGACTCCTGTTATATTAATAGGCCATATTACAAAAGACGGAAACCTTGCCGGACCAAAATTGCTAGAGCATATGGTTGATACTGTCCTTCAGTTTGAGGGCGACAGGAATTATGGATATAGGATATTACGTTCGGTAAAGAATCGTTTCGGGTCAACATCCGAATTAGGTATCTTCGAAATGCAAAGTACGGGTTTAAGGGAAGTATCAAACCCTTCGGAAATATTATTATCTCAGCGTGACGACACCTTAAGCGGAACTGCAATAGCCGCAACAATAGAAGGCATGCGACCAATGCTTATCGAAACACAAGCCTTGGTGAGCACAGCTGCATATGGCACTCCACAAAGGTCAGCAACCGGCTTCGACATCCGAAGATTAGGGATGTTATTAGCAGTACTGGAAAAGAGACATGGCTTTAGATTAGGAGTTAAAGATGTATTCTTAAATATTGCCGGAGGCATAAGAGTTGACGACCCCGCAATAGACCTTGCCGTAATATGTTCGGTACTTTCATCCAATGAAGATATAGCTATAGACCCTAAAGATTGTTTTGCTGCCGAAGTAGGTTTATCAGGTGAGATTAGACCCGTAAATAGAATAGATCAACGCATAGCCGAAGCTGATAAATTAGGCTTTAGTAGGATATTTATATCTAAATACAATCTTAAAGGTTTAGATAAATCAAAATTTAATATAGAAATTGTGGAGGTAGCTAATGTTGAAAACGTATTTTCAATATTATTTGCATAGATAAGAAGATACTATTTAAAGGATAAACACTTTTTAATCCACTCAAACATTATTTAGTATTCTGTTTGGGTGTTGTTTCGTTAGGAATTATTGCAGGCTGTATATTTACATCCTTATTTACAGGATTATTCCCCGGAGTTTGGTTATTTGGAGTATTTCCTTCAATTTTATTAATAGCAGGTATTGAATCAAGTGGCTTTACCTGCTTTACGGAATCAATTGGTATCGTTAACTTCTTAATAGTAGTATCTATTGGGATCAAAACATTCTTTAAAGTATCCTTAACTTTTAGGAGATTACTATCCAAAGCTTTCTTTAAAATGGTATCCTGCATCTTCAATAGTTTTAAGGTATCAGCTTTAAGTGAATCCTTTTTAATATTGATAGTATCTGATTTTATTTTCATACTATCTGTTTTAACTTTAATAGAATCACTTTTAATAACCGGCGCAACCTTAACAGGAAGAATTACAATCGTTGATTTAACTATAGTAGAGTCAGTTTGTATAGGTTCACTAACTAATTTATGTTTTTTGCTTTTCCTATCTTCGTCCTCTTTAATGATAGGTTCAGTAGATTTTTGTCCCGGCTTTGATTTACCAGCTATTATATTAAACCCGAATTGGAATCCAACATTCTTAATATCCGCAGCATAAAAAGAAGAAACATGATCAATAAGGAAGTAAAACTGTGCGAAGCCAAGGTTAAAAGCAAAACCTCCTCCCGGATTAAGCAGGTTTCCGGCAACAACAGTATTAGCAAAAGTTAAGGAAAGATTCTTGCCGAAATAACGATTGTACGAAACAGTAAGCGATGTATTGACTGCTTGGTTAATGATGTCATTTCTTATAACCAATCCAACTAAATCATGTTTTGTTAAGAAATAAGAAGCAGTAAAATAAATCTTAGTCTTTAATGGCGCTCTATATTTTGATCCTTTTACATTTTCAACACCTAATGAGTTTTTTAATGAGTCAATTATTTTATTAAATACGGAGTCATTTATTTGTCCATTCTTAAAAGCTGAGTTAATGTCGAAACCTGTAAAACTATAAGTGGCATTAGGATTTTTACTTTGGTAATTTTGTATATTGTTACTCCAGTCAATATACCCCAGATCAACAATACTTAAACCCAAAGATAATTTGCTGGTCAATTTATATTCTCCGCCAAAATCAAAAGCTATACCTTTATTATTCTTCACATCTTGCCATTTAACGTCTTTTGGTTTTGCAGTCAAACTATCAAAAGGCAAAGAAGTTCTTATTAGAAAATCCGATGTTGCTGAAAGATCATACGTATTAGGATCGGTATATAAGTTAACAGTTGATTTTTCAGTATAAACATTCATTATTCCGATAAGGTACTTGAATTTTAATCCCACTGAAAGCCTTTCATTAATCTCTCTAGTCAAACCTAATGAAGTTTCAATATATGAATTAAGTCCTAATTTTGAATCTCCAAGATTAGCATTCTGCCCAATAAAAGGAGCATTTCCTTTTAAAAGAAATGTCATAAAGTCTTTAGTGTAGTTAGCGTTAATAGTGTTCTTATTATTTATTGAGAAGGTAAAATAACTACGGTTCACTTTAAATCCTAAAGCAAATATCTGGTCCGAGAGTTCATAAGATAATTTGTTATTAGCTTTTAAGGTGCCAATAAACTTATCAGCATCAATAACTATTGAATCATCAGCTCTACGTGTAAAAACATTATTATAAGAAAAGTTTCCATTATCCAAACCAATATTTAAAGCTGACAAAGCAGGCACACCCAGATAAAAGCCCACAGAAGGAATAGCTGCAGGATTATTATAATTAGATTGCGGAACCGTTCGCATAAAGTTAATAACATTCCCATCCTGAGCCTTATTTTCTGATGTAAGCAAACAAAGCAAGAAAGAAACTATAATAGTAGTAATTAGTTTAGTTTTCATTTATATCTCCCCCTTTGATTATGGATTCAGTTTAAATTTAGCTTTCATTCCAATCTTAACATTGATATAATTATCATTAAATAGTTTTACAACCTGATTAGGATAATTATATGAATACAACTTAGCTCTTATGATTAACTTCTTAGCATATTTCAACTTCTGCACTCGTGTATTATCAATATAAACCTCTGTCATTTTGGTAGAAGGTGAAATAACTTTCCTGGTAGTTGGATCAACTATACCGGAAACTACAATTTGTTGCCCCGGAGTTGTAATCATCGAGTCAATAGGAATACATATCTGATTAGCAAAATAAACCTGCATATCTGCACTTAGTGGAAAATCATTTGTTGTTAATATTTTAAATGTTACTTCATCAATCTGACTTATTTTATCCAAACTAAAATCAATTGTATCTTGCACAACAAACCCTCCAACAGTACCTTCCAAAGGCAATTCAAGATTTACTGCAACTGTAAATTTACTAGTATCAAGTACAAAATTCTCTTCTGAAGTAGAACCGGTAGGATTTGATTTGCCCGATACATTATATACTATATACTTTGGAGCTATATTTATAGCATTAGCCAAATCAGTACTTTGAACAGCAGGGATTGAACCATTAATTGTTTGTCCAACCTGATGTAAACTAACTTTAGGATAATCTAAACTAAAAGGATTTGGAACAGGAAAATCGTGTACATTAACGGTATTAGTTCCTGAATTCGCTTGGAATTTATCTACCTTTACAAGAACAGGCAATCCATAAGAGTTAGTATATTTTACACCAACATTTATATTATTAATTTGAAGATTATCAAGTAGCGTATTATTTGTGAAGATATCGAAAAAGGTAGTGTCTTTTAAATTAAAATCATATTGACCTATATAACCAAATAATTTGCCGTATTGTATATTTGTAATAGAATCATTTAGATGAGTATAATAACTAATAGAATTAAAATTATTATCACCATAAATCCAGTGTTTATAATAAAAAGTTATCTCATTAGTATGGCCGGGAGAATTGTTCAGATAAATTGTATAACCCGAAAGATCAAAATTAACTGGAATAGTATAAGGAATAGGTGTAACAATAGGAGAATAATGATTTGGTATCTGTATTTTAAAAGTATCTCCCTGATTATTTCTAATATTAGGGATAGTAAGTTCAATTCTACCTGAATGATTAACATTCGTTTCAATTAATAACTTTAACAATGCTGACTTTAAATAAACAATATCAATCCTTTGTTTTTGACTTGTATCAGGCATTTGAAGTGAATAAGGTGTTATTATGGAATAAAACGTTGAGTCGCCAAGCGGAGGAGCAACGAAGTTAAAATTAGCTGTGTCAGTTTTAATACTCTGATCTGGGATAACGAACAAATCTTTAGCCATTATCGAATATAGATTGTTTGTGCTGTAAACAAGTTTTAAAGATTGATCGAAATTAACATGAATTATTCCTGAAGTATCTTTAATAATATCTTTTAACGATAGTTTTGAATTTACAAAAGGAGCAGCAATTGTAGGGCTAAGTTGATTCTGAGCCATCTTTTTAAAATCAAAATCCCCATCTTTCACACAAGATTGAACAATTATCAACAATACTATTATAGACACCAATAATTTAAAAGAAATTATTTCGTACAATGTATTTATATAAATATGTTTTTTCATAAACATCAGTTTTGTAAATGGCTTATTCTATTAACATATAAAACAAACTATTTGTTAAAATAAAAATATTTCAAATATTATCTATTTCTTAGGCTCTTTTATTACATTACGATAAGGTACTTTCCGAGCAGCTTTTTCTAACAATTCCTTTGTTAGAGAGAAGGCAGTCTTTTCAGGACCTACAGCATATCCATCAAAGTATTCCCATAATAGTTTACCACCTTTGTCATGTACTGAAACCTTTATATCAACCCTGTTTCTGATTTTATCACCATACACCGGACATGATTTATAAACAAAAACAGTAATTACGCCATCAACTTCACTATATTTCGCCATGTCTTCGAATGAAGTTTTAGAGATGTTAAAAAAGTTAATGTTATTTTTATCTAACATTGCATTTGTTTTTCTTACATCAACAAGTTCTGCTGACATCCTTTTATTTTGATTTTCATTAAGCATTACTGCAAAAAAGTAATCCTGCAAAAGCAGAGCTTCATTTTTGTGTAGTTTGTTTAGATCATCTACTGTAAGATCTCTTGGCATACTTTTAGGATCAATACTGATATCAATCGGGACTATTGCAATTTTCTTATGCATTTTTTGAAAGGATTCAAAATCGCTCATCTCAAAAATATTGGTTTGCCCAAATGATGTAATTGACATTAAAATAAGATAAATAGATAAATAGAAAGTGATTTTTTTCATATAAAGCCTCCTGTTTTTAATAGTTTTATTGATATATATTTATAAACAACAAAGATACTAACAAATTTCCTTTTTTCATAACAAATAATTAACAATTTACTATTTATCCTTATTATTAAATTATTTTTAAATTATATATTATCTATAATAAGCCCATATTTAATATGATATACAAGTTAGAAAATAAAAAACCAAATTAAAAATAAATTATTTCATATTAAATTTTTTTTTACTTTTGTTTATTCTTATTTTTGCATAAAAATTATACATATAACTATGAAAAGAATTTTTATTACTTTATCATTAACTTTGATTTGCATATTTGCTATTGAGACAGCTAATACACAAACAAATTGCATCAGTCAGGGAAAATCTTTAATAGATGTTTATTATGGTTTCCCGAATCTTTATTCTACAATTATTGAGCAAGGTTACAACAATAACTTCGACTTAACACGTGGTATGCGTCCTAGTTACTCAAATAGTTTTGTTGGTCCGGTTGGTTTTAAGTTCGAACGTATGATAACAGACCAGATAGGTGTTGGTTTAAATGTATTTTATGCTAACACAACTATCCAATGGAGTGACAATTCTTACAGTTATAAAGCAACTGTTGAACGTATTAGAGTTGCTGTTACCGGAAACTGGCACTTTGCAACAACAGCTAAATTCGATCCTTACTTTATGGCTCATATTGGTTATGCTAATTATAATTATAAGTTTGACGCAGTAGCAAACTATGATTCAATACCTGCTTCACCTCATCCTAAGCCAGATATTCAATTTATGATTCCTATTGCTTTAAGAGTTGGCATGGGGGCAAGATATTTCTTTAATAACAACTTAGGTGTAAATGCTGAAGTTGGATTAGGAGGAATATTCTTAACTGCCGGACTTACTTATAAGTGGTAATTACACTTTTTGCAATAAATTTATTAACCATAAGGCTTCATAGCTATTTAGTTTATTAAAAACAGCATAAGAGTTTTCATCTATATATGATGGAGACTCTTTTTTTATTAAATATTAAAATTAAAAAGAAATACTATTTTGAATTATAAGCAAATGGAAGCGGAATTGCTCAATCTGTAATCGGGTATTAGCAATTCAGGATTGAATAGCTTATGCTGAGATAAAATATGCTTGCTTCAAGACTGAATTACTTAATCCTAAATTTAGAATGACTGCTTCAGGTCTGAATCACTCATATTTTTTAAAAATATGAGTAATTCAGTGCATAATGAGACAGTTGCTAAATTCATATGTATTGTATATTCCAATTGATATTGTGTTTTACACAAAATGTTATCATAAGATCAGAAATATTATTTTAATCTTTATTTTCATGACAATGTTAA
>JBAXLO010000212.1:0-7628 GCA_037134755.1 Bacteroidota bacterium
GGATCGAGGCGCTTTTGCATATTCTCTGTATGATTTACAATATTCTTCATCGGTTGCGTCGTGGGCTCAAATGTATTTGCAGGGGAATTTTACGCTTTTTAAATACTCTTTTTAAAATTACAGTTCCGTAAAACGAATCTGCTTATATTTTATTTTTTTAAGAACTATAATATTAAAAACATGTCAACTTCAAACATATTTGCTCATGAAAGAATATAATAATATTCAGTTTGGATTCTTTTTTGTACATTTGTCAAAAATTTACCAATAGTATTATCACATAAAATGAGTTTGTTTTTAAGCAATTTACATTTATAAATAATGATTCAATTCATAATAAAGCGTTTGTTTTACGGATTTCTGGTATTACTTGGTGTGATAACTATTGTATTCTTATTGTTTAATGTATTGCCCGGTGATCCTGCCCGAATGATGCTTGGGCAACGTGCTGATATAACTTCTGTAGCAGCTATAAATAAAGACCTTGGCAGGGATAAGCCGATGATAACTCAATATTTTAATTATCTAAACGACCTTTCAATATTATCAGTTCATAATACCTTTGATAAAACAAATTATTGGTATTTGGATAGTAGTAAATACGCTCCTTGTGTAAAATTACTTAATATCAGCAATACATCTTTAGTCTTAAAAAAACCATACTTACGTAGAAGCTATCAAAACAAAAGAAAAGTCTCCGAAATACTTTCCGAAGCTTTTCCTAATACAGCCTTACTTGCAGGAGTTGCCATGTTATTTGCTTTAATAATAGGTATTATTGTTGGGATATTTGCCGCATTAAAAAAAGATGGACTCTTTGATAAAATATCATTAGTAGTTTCAGCCTTTGGAATGTCGTTGCCATCCTTTTTTGCAGCAATATTAGTTGCATGGATCTTTGCATTTTTATTAGCCAGATATACTCATTTAAATATGTTTGGCAGCATGTACACAGTTGACGATCTAGGTAATGGAGAGCATCTCGATTTAAAGAATTTGATACTTCCGGCATTTACTTTAGGCATTAGACCATTGGCAGTAATTGTAGAACTTACAAGAAGCTCCTTGCTCGATGTACTTTCGCAGGATTATATAAGAACAGCCAAGGCTAAAGGGCTTAATACATACAGGATAATAATGGGTCATGCATTAAAGAATGCAATGAATCCGGTTATCACAGCAGTATCAGGATGGCTTGCTTCTCTATTAGCAGGTGCGGTTTTCGTTGAATATGTTTTCGACTGGAAAGGTGTTGGTGTTGTAATAGTTGACGCCTTGGAAAAGTATGATTTCCCGGTAGTAATGGGCGCATTATTATTTATATCGATTATATTAGTAATTATGAATATCTTTGTAGATATTTTATATGGGTGGATTGACCCAAGAATCAGAGTGTCTTAAATTGTTTTACAAATTATAAATAAATAGGTTATGAGAAGAAATATCGTTGCAGGAAATTGGAAGATGAATAAAACTTTCCAGGAAGCAGATGATTTAATCAATGAGATTAGCGAAGGATTAGATGAGTTAAATCTAAGAAATGTAGACGTAATAATGTGTCCTCCTTTTCCATATTTGGAAATGATGACAGATTATGCACAGGAAGCAAACTTTGGAGTAGGTGCACAAAATGTTAGTTGTTATGAAACCGGAGCATACACCGGAGATGTTTCAGCAAAGATGTTACAATCTATAGATGTGGAGTATTGTATCATAGGGCATTCTGAAAGAAGAAAGTATTTTAACGAAACAGATGAGATGTTAACCCTAAAAGCAGAAATGCTATTAAAATGTGGAATACTTCCTATCTTTTGTTGTGGAGAAGAGCTACCTGAACGTGAAGCAGGAAATCATTTTAATGTAGTAAAAAAACAATTGGAAACAGCATTGTTTGGTCTTGATCCTCTTGATTTCGCAAAGATAATAGTAGCTTATGAGCCTGTTTGGGCTATTGGTACAGGTGTTACTGCTACTACAGAACAAGCTCAGGAAATGCATGCTTATATTCGTTCATTAATTACCGAGAAATATGGTAAAGAAGTAGCAAAGAATACTTCAATACTTTATGGTGGTAGTTGCAATGCTAAAAATGCAAAAGAACTATTTGCCAATCCTGATGTTGATGGTGGTTTGATAGGTGGAGCTTCTTTAGTTGCTGAAGACTTTATTAAGATTATTAAATCATTTTAATCAATAAGATGAGTTATTTAGAATTAGATTTTAAGATTGATCCGGTTAACCCCGGATCAGATATCCTAATGGCCGAACTTGGTGAGATAGGTTGCGAAAGTTTTGTTGAGAATGAAGATGGGATTATAGCTTATATTAAGGCTGATGTTTTTAACCTTAATGATTTAACTTCTCTTCAGATACTTCATAATTTAGAGTATAAAGTTAAATATACAATTGTTAAAGTTGAAGATCAAAACTGGAATGCTGTTTGGGAAAGTAATTACGAACCTGTAGTTATAGCAGGTAAATGTGGTATTCGTGCTCCTTTTCATCCGGAGAATAAAGATGTAATTTATGATCTGGTTATTGAACCTAAGATGTCATTCGGAACTGCTCATCATGAAACTACTTCACAGATGATTGAATTGCTTCTTGAAGAAGATGTAAAAGGAAAGAAAGTTCTTGATATGGGATGCGGAACAGGGGTTCTTGCTGTTCTTTCTGCTAAATTAGGTGGAATTGATATTATTGCTATTGATAATGATGAATGGGCTTATGCAAATTCATTAGAAAACATAGTTAAGAACAATGAAGAAGGTATTAAGGTTTTGCTTGGTGATGCTACCCTTCTTAATGGATTGAATTTCGATATTATCATTGCAAATATCAACAGGAATATTCTTTTAAATGATATCAGGCATTATGTTTCTTGTCTTAATAAAGATGGGATATTAATGATGAGTGGCTTTTACGAAAATGATATTCCTGCTATTAAAGAAGAATGCTTAAAATATAATCTAAAGTTTGATCGTTATATTTGCAATAACAATTGGGTAGCGGTTCGATTCATTAAATAATAATTAGGATACAATGTCATTTAAACGTCTCTTTTTCATCTCAACTATAATAATATTTATTAGCTTTCAGAGTAATGCTCAAGTCCTGAAGAACTTTTCTAAAGATAAAACTTTCTTTATCGATGAACTCAAAGGGATGTTTAATAATGATAAGACTCTTGATAATGACAAAAAGAAAGATGCAGAAGTTCTTTTAAATGACTTCCAACAACTTTGGAATAACAATCTGGATGCAACTCAAAGGGATGAGATTTATAAGATGTCGAACCTTATGCTTAAGTACAGACAGCGTCCTTATCCAAACTTCTATAAATTCTTTTCAACTGTTATAAGTTTTAGGAAAAGCAAACAGGATGATAAAAGTTTTGGAGCCTGGATTAAAGGTATTCAAAGTTTAATGTCTGTAAAGAATTCTCATTTCTTTGATCCATTTCTAGAAACTACAAATAACCTTATTAATAATAATATTCTTTATAAATCTCCTTCTACACTTTGGTATTCATCTAATAGTAATTTCTTTTTTGATAATGACTCTATATTGAAAGTAGTTTTTCCTTCTAGTACTTTAATTTGTAATGCAAATAAAGATAGTTCGGTTATAAATGATACGAAGGGTGTATTTTATCCATTAACAAATAACTGGGTAGGGCAGACGGGTAAGATAACATGGGAGCGGGCAGGTTTTAATGCAGATGTTGTATATGTTGATCTTAACAACTATGAAATCAATTTAAAGTATTCCAGATTCAATGCTGATTCGGTAACGTTTTACAATAAAAATTACTTTGCTAATCCTTTAATGGGTTCTTTTCAAGAGAAAGTATTAGTTAATCTTGACGAAGATAAAGCATCTTATCCGCGTTTTAATTCTTATGATAAAAGAATACGTATCAATGAGCTCTTTCCTAATGTTGATTACGAGGGAGGGTTTGCAATGCAAGGTGCAAGATTAATGGGTTTTGGTGATGTTACACAAGATGCTTATGTTTATTTTAAGAAAGATGGAAAGAACTTTGTAACAACTGCTGCAAAAGATTATACTATCCGTAAAGATAGGATATCTTCTATGTTAACTGCAGTTAATATCTATTTTGAAGGTGATTCAATATATCATCCGGGTTTGGAGATGAAATATATGAATGACTTTAAAGAGTTAACTTTGCTTCGTGGCTTATCTGATCTTACAGGTAGTCCATTCGTTGATAGTTACCATAAGATAGATCTTTATTGTGAGAATCTTTTTTGGAAGACTACTGAAAGCAAGATAAAATTTGGTACACAACCTGTCCCTGGTAGAACTAATGAAGCAAACTTTGAGTCCTTTAATTATTATGCTCAATATCGTTATGATAAACTTCAAGGTATTGACGAGATTAATCCATTAAATCGTGTAAAACGTTATTGTGATACTTATAAAACACGTGAGTTTACAGTAAATGACATGTCAAAGCAGATGAGAATAGCTCCTGAAGAAGTTAAGGCTATGCTTATCCGTTTGGCTAATATGGGATTCCTAATTTATAGTTCTGCTGATGAAAAAATAACTGTTAAAGATAAGGTTTTCGAATATCTTAAAGCTATGAATAAGAAAACGGATTACGATGCTCTTTTGTTTCATTCAACGGTTACTAATGATACCAATGCAGTACTTAGTCTTTTAACATTCGATCTTAAGATAAATGGTGTGCCTTCCATTCTTCTTAGTGATTCGCAAAAGGTATTTGTTTATCCATTGAGACAGCAAATAGTAATGAAAAAGAATCGTGATTTTGTATTCTCCGGCCTTGTAATAGCTGGTAGGTTTGCTTTGTTTACAAAGAATACCACCTTCTTATATGATGATTTTAAATTAGATCTTCCTGTGATTGACTCCTTGAGTTTTAAAGTACCTTCGTTTGAGCCTAATGAAAGTGGCGATAGACCTTTGCGGATTGTTCAAAATGTGATTCAAGATTTAAAAGGAGAGTTACTTATTGATTCACCCAAGAACAAAGCAGGGTTAAAACAGTTTCCTAAATTCCCTTATCTGAGAACTAAAGAAGACTCCTATGTATATTACGACAGAAAGTTTATACAGAAAGGAGCTTATACAAAAGACAGGTTCTACTATCATATTCTTCCTTTTGAAATTGATAGTCTTGATAACTTCCAGACAGAAAAGCTTAAGTTTGATGGTAGCTTAACATCTGCTGGGATCTTCCCAGAAATACAAGAGCCATTAAAGGTACAGCCTGATTATTCACTTGGGTTTGTTACTACAACTCCAGCAGGAGGTTTGCCTGCTTATGGTGGCAGAGGAAATTATCAAAACAAAATTGATTTAAGTAATTTAGGTTTACGTGGTGATGGTACTCTTGAGTATATAACTTCTACTTCGGTATCGAACAAGATTGTATTTACACCTGATTCAATGAGTGCTTTTGTGCAGTCGTTTGATGTTAAAGAACAGGTAGCAGGTACTGAATATCCACAGGTTAATGCTGCAAATATAAAAGAACAATGGATCCCTTACAAGGACTTGATGTCATTATATAATACCGAAACACCTTTTGTGATGTACAACAAAGAATCAAGTTTGTCAGGAAGTTTAGCTCTTTCGCATGATGGCTTATCAGGTAAAGGTACTATGGCTTTCGAGAAAGCTGAAATGGATGCTAACTTATATAAATTCAAACAACATTTGTTTGATTCGGATACTGCCAACTTCCGTCTTAAATCTATTGATCTTACTGATCTTGCTTTCAAAACCGAGAACTATAAATCGCATATTGATTTCAAGAAACGTACCGGTGAATTTACCTCTAATGGAGGTGTTTCCAAAGTTAATTTCCCTATCAACCGTTATGTTTGTTTTATGGACCGTTTAGATTGGGAGATGGATAAAGATGAAATTGCTTTGCGTAACACCAAGAAAACAACTGAAGCCGATCTTGACAAAATGTCTCTTAAAGAGTTAGTGAGTGCAGATTTGCCGGGTTCTGATTTTATTTCTTCTCATCCGGCTCAAGATTATCTGAGTTTCCGTTCGCCTAAAGCTCTTTTTAGTCTTAAAGATTATGTGTTAAAAGCAGAAGAAGTACGACTTATAAAGGTTGCTGATGCTGCCATAGCTCCAGGCGATGGTATTGTTACTATCTTGCGTCAAGCTGAGATGTTACCTTTGGCTAATGCAACAATACTTGCTGACACGCTTAAGAAATACCATTATATTTACAATGCTATTGCTACAATTCTTGGTCGTAAGAACTATACCGGTGCAGGTAAATATGATTATACTGACGAAACAGGAACTAAATATCCTATAATGTTCGATAAGATTTCCGTGACTTCCGAATACCGAACTACTGCTCATGGATATATTTCCGATTCAAATGATTTTGTTTTAAGTCCTGCTTTTGATTTTACAGGAGATGTAACTCTAACTTCTGCCAAACAACATCTAAACTTTAATGGTGGTGCTCGTATCAATAAGTTATGTAATCAAACACAGCCTGCCTGGTTAAAGTTTAATGCCGATATCAATCCAAAGAAAATTTATATCCCTATTGGTGGCGATCCTAAAGATATTAATGGTCGTAAGCTTGCTTCTTCTGTGTTGTATTCCAATACCGGAGGAACTATTTACACTTGTTTTGTTGCCCCAAGGATGTCATACAGCGATACCTCTATTGTTTCTGCAAGTGGTTTCCTTACTTTTGATAACTTATCTAAAGAATATAGAATAGCTTCCAAAGTTAAGCTTAACAATTTGGATACTTTAGGGAATATGGTAGCATTAAGTACTATCAACTGCATGACCCGTGGCGAAGGAAATCTTAACTTAGGTTCTAAGTTCGGACAGGTTAAGATGGCTACTTTTGGTTATGTTTCCAACAGTATTATGACTAATGAAGCTAACTTTGATATGGTGATGCCAATGAATTTCTTGTTTCACGACGAATCAATGAAGATGATGAGTCAGAGTATGTACACTAATAATACCCTTACGGGAATGTCGGGCGATTATGAAATTAAATACAAGAAAGCTCTGGAAGAAATACTGGGTGAAGAGGATGCCAACAAGGTGGTTAACGAAATTAATCTCTATGGTACTTTAAAGAAGATTCCCGAAAAACTTAATTATACATTATTGCTTAGTGATATTAAGATGAAGTGGGATTCTGTTACCCGTTCGTTTGTATCTACAGGCAATATAGGTGTTGGGAGTATAGGCAAAACTCAGATCAATAAATATGTAAAAGGCTACATGCAGATTATTAAGAAGCGTAGTGGCGATGCTTTTAACCTGTATTTTGAGTTGGATGATAAAGAGTGGTATTTCTTTAGTTATGCTAATAATATGATGATGGGTTTGTCGTCCATCAAAGAGTTTAATGATTTTATTATTAAAGAAAAGCCAGATAAACGTCGTTTGGATGCAGGTGGTGGTTTGCCTTCTTATTCTTATTACATATCTAGTGAAAGGAAAAAGGATAAATTCCTGGAAACAATGAAATCAGCAGGTGCTGGAGATAATGGTACCGAACCCGATGCTCCGGAGCCTAAAACCGAATAAAATAAAAAGGGGCTGTCTTTATGAAGGCAGCCCCTTTTTGTTAA
>JBAXLO010000213.1:0-7543 GCA_037134755.1 Bacteroidota bacterium
GTTGGAAATGGTAAAGGCTCTTTGCTATTATAATAGTTCCTTACGGGAAAAAAAATAAAAATATTTTAATACCATTTGTTATTTAATTTTAGTACTTTTGTAATCTTATTATGAAAAACTCGGAAAATAAATAAGTCGTCTTTTGGTTGAAGAGTGCAGAAAATGATCTTGAAACCATGCAATACCTTTATGAAGGAAGGCGATTTGTTCATGCTTTATTTTTCGGTCATTTGTATATTGAGAAAATAAGTAAGGCGCTTTGGATTTTGAATAATGCAGAAAATTATCCACCAAAGATTCATAATATTCTTTCAATATTAAAACAAACAGACATTAAGCTTGATGAAGTTCAAATGTTGTTTCTGCTTAAATTGAATCAATATCAAATTGAAGGCAGGTATCCTGAAGATATAGAAAAACTTTATAAAATAACCGACAAACAACTTACTCATGAATATATAACACACATTAAAACAATAGCACAATGTTTACAAAACAAACTGCAATAGAAGAAGTAAAACAATTTTTAATAGAATGCCAAAGGCTTCCTTTAACCATTGACAGGGCAATATTATTTGGCTCGGTGGCACAAGACAAAGCTAATGAAAATTCAGATATTGATTTGGCTTTATTTTCAGATAACTTCGGAGACAACATTCTTAATAATATTGATCTAATAGGTTCAGTTAATATACATTTCCCTGATATTGACGTACACACCTACCCTTCTTCTTACTTTAAACAAGAAGGAATAATGATTGAACAAATTATAAAAACTGGGATAGAAATAAAATTATCAGCTATTATATAACAAATTTTATAATACTAACAACCTGACTTTTACAAATATCTTTTTTCTACTTAAATCTTCATCTTTTTAATTATTGTTATCTATTTTAGGTTCAATTCCTAAACCGTGTGTAACTTAGCTGTTCCAAACCACTTAGCAGATAAAATTTTATTATTCCAATTAACCGCAAAGCAGTAAATAACTGCTAAGCAGTATGCATTAATTATTAATTGTTAATTGTTAATTCTTAATTGTTAATTGTTAATTATTAATTGAATAGGTATTCGAATCGTTGGTTACGTTTCTGAGGTTCAAAGCCTGCTTCTTTAATAGCACGTTGTAATCCGGCAGCATCAAATTTATAGTCGGCACCGGCAACTGATACTACATTCTCTTCTATCATAATAGAGCCAAAATCATTAGCACCGGCATGCAGGCAAAGCTGTCCGGTTTGTTTGCCGACAGTAAGCCACGAAGCTTGTATATTGTTAAAGTTAGTAAGCATTATCCTGCTGATAGCAATCATGCGAATATACTCATCGGCAGTCACCTTGTTTACAACCCCCGATTGTTTGCGCAAAGTAGTATCCTTATCCTGAAAAGGCCAAGGAATAAATGACATAAAACCTATAGCACCCTCAGGTTTCTCAGCTTGTACTTGTCTTATACGCACAAGATGTTCAATACGTTCCTCAATAGTTTCGATATGCCCAAACATCATAGTGGCAGACGTAAGCAGATTAAACTTATGAGCCACTCTCATTACATTAAGCCATTCGTCGACAGTACATTTGTTCTTAGAGATAATACCTCTAACTCTATCAGAAAGTATTTCGGCACCTGCACCAGGTAAGCTACTTAAACCTGCTTTAATAAGTTCGGTAAGCGTTTCTTTATAACCTATATTTTCGAGCTTAGAGATGTGTACTATTTCGGGTGGCCCCAAAGCATGTAGTTTAAGATTAGGATACAACTCTTTTAATTGTTTAAATAAATCGGTATAAAACTTCAAGCCTAAGTCGGGATGCATTCCTCCCTGTAAAAGCAATTGCTCGCCGCCAAGGGCAATAGTTTCATCAATCTTTTGCTTGTACTCCTCTATAGTTGTAATGTATGCTTTCGCAGATTTTGCTGAGCAATAAAAGTTGCAGAACTGGCATCCAGAAACACAAACATTGGTATAATTAACATTGCGGTCGATGATCCAAGTAACCTTGTTATCGGGATGCAATTGCTGACGAATTTGGTCAGCAACATGCATTAATGAAGAAAGTGAAGCGTTATTATATAAAAAGACACCTTCGGTTAACGAAAGTTCCTCTCTGTTAAGTGCTTTATTTAAAAGAATATTAGTGTCCATATAGTAATTATAAAAGTAATTTAATTTTAATTGATTCGATTCAGTTATTTTTAGTAAATTTGTACAATATTTTAGAACGACAAAATTATACATAATATGCAAATAATAATAAATAAATTAACAGGAAGAAGAAAATCAACAGATACAATCGTTTACTTAGTAAGTAATGTAAATAATGTGCCAACAACTGCTGTTGATGCCAATGAATACAAGTATATTAAAGCTCAACATAAAAAACTAAAGAAAGATAGCATCTGTTTGAACAGGCTTAACAATTTCACAATTGTACAGGTTTATGAAACAAAAGATACGCCACATAAAACACTGGAAAGCATTAGAAGAAGTGGTGATAAAATTGCATCTATTCTTAATGAAAATAAAATTGAGAAAGTAATAATTATTGATGTTGAAAACAACAACGAAAAGGCACTGGCTTTCGCCGAAGGTATTGCTTTAAGCAATTATCAGTTTATAAAATATAAAACCGATAAAGAAGACAAGCAAAACTCTTTAAAAGAAATATCAATAAAGACTAGAAGAAATATTTCTAAAGCAATTCATTTCCTAAATATACAAGTGGATGCTGTGTATAAATGCAGAGACATGGTTAACGAACCTGTAGCTTATCTAAATGCTGAAAAGCTTTCGGAGATCATCACCGAAATGGCTCAAGAAACAGGCATGAAGGTTGAAGTATTTAACAGAACTAAGATAGAAGCTTTAAAGATGGGTGGTTTACTTGCCGTAAACAAAGGTAGTATCGACCCTCCTACCTTCACTATAATCGAATGGAAACCTGAAAAAAGTGTAAATAAAAAGCCTTATGTTTTTGTTGGCAAAGGAATAGTGTTTGATACTGGCGGTATCAACATTAAAACGGGTGGCAATATGGAAGATATGAAATGCGATATGAGTGGTGCAGCATCTGTTGCATCAGCTATGTATGCCATTGCTAAAGCTAGATTGAATGTGCATGTAATAGGCTTAATCCCTGCTACAGATAACCGTCCTGATGGCAATGCGTATGTTCCGGGTGATGTAATTACAATGTACACCGGCAAAACTGTGGAAGTATTAAATACAGATGCAGAAGGACGTATGATACTTGCAGATGCTCTTGGTTATGCTTCTAAATACAAACCCGAACTTGTAATTGATTTGGCAACTTTAACAGGTGCTGCAAGCAAAGCTATAGGAATGTATGGTATTGTTGCCATGCATCAGGATGCAACTAAAGAATTTGATCTGCTTAAACAAAGCGGTGACAATGTATTTGAACGTTTAGCTGAGTTTCCTTTCTGGGAAGAGTATGAAGAACTAATTAAATCGGACGTAGCTGATATAAAAAACATTGGCGGTGCAGATGCAGGGATGATAACAGCAGGGAAATTCCTCGCAAACTTTACTGATTATCCTTACATTCACCTTGATATTGCAGGTCCTGCATATTTAAATAAGAAAGATAGTTACAGAGGAAAAGCAGGAACTGGTGTTGGTGTTAGATTATTATTTAATTTTGTCAAAAATAAATCTAATAAATAGAAGTTATTCAAAATACTTAAATAGAAGAATATGTCAAAACTAAACGACAAAGATTTTCGAATCAGACTAGGAGTTACTCATGGTGATATTAATGGTATAGGATACGAAATTATCATCAAAACATTTACGGATTCGCGTTTCTTAGAGATGTGTACACCTATATTTTATGGTTCATCAAAAGTAGTATCCTATCATAGGAAGGCTTTAAATATAAATGATTTTAGTTTTAATCAGATTAAAAATGCTGAGCAAGTAAATCATAAGCGTCCTAATATTATTAATATTAATAATGATGAAATAAAGATTGATCTTGGCAAATCAACTGAAATTGCCGGAGAACTTTCTGTACTTTCATTAGATATGGCTACTGATGATTTAAAGAAAGGTTTGATTGATGTGTTGGTAACAGCACCAATTAACAAAAAGAATATACAATCAGATAAGTTTAAATTCCCCGGTCATACTGAATACTTAGCCAATAAATTTAATGCTAAAGATTATCTTATGATAATGGTTAGTGATAGTATTCGCATAGGTGTTGTAACAGGTCATGTACCTATTAAAGATGTTTCATCCTTAATAACTCCCGAGCTAATATTAAGTAAACTCAGGGTTATGAATAAATCTTTAATAAGAGACTTTGCTATACAGAAACCGAGAATAGCAGTGTTAGGTTTAAACCCACATGCAGGTGATACCGGTGTAATTGGCAACGAAGAAATAAATATAATTGAACCTGCTATTAAAAGAGCAATGGACGAAAACATCTTAGCGTTCGGTCCTTTCCCTGCTGATGGTTTCTTTGGTTCAAAAGATATCACTAAGTTTGATGGGATACTTGCAATGTACCACGACCAGGGATTAGTTCCTTTTAAACTAATGTCGTTTAAAGAAGGTGTTAATTTTACAGCCGGTTTGCCTTTTGTAAGAACATCTCCTGCACATGGAACAGCTTATGATATTGCCGGAAAAGACATGGCTTCATGTGATTCGTTCCGTCATGCTATTTATTTAGCTTGTGATATCTATAAAAATAGAATCATGCATGACGAAGCTACTGCAAATCCTCTTAAAATAAGCTTCTCAGGAGAAAGAGATAGCTAAACTCATCAATAATAGGGAATGCCGAAAGATTATTTATTAAATGACATAGCTAAGATTGTCAAGGGAGAACTAACAGGTAATGCCGAAGTTGTTGGTACTATCTCACATCTCCTGATTGATAGTCGTAAGATAAACTCAACTGACAACTGTTTATTCTTTGCTTTAGTTAGCAAAAAGAATGATGGGCATAAGTATATCTCAGAGCTATATAAAAAAGGTATTCGTGGCTTTGTAGTCTCTGAGTTACCTGATGTTTCAGCTTTCCCTGATGCAGGTTTTATTACAGTTAAGAATACTCAAAGAGCTTTACAACAACTTGGGACTTTTCATCGCAAAAGGTTTGACATTCCTGTAATAGGTATCACCGGTAGCAATGGCAAAACTATTGTCAAAGAATGGTTGTATCAGTTAATGTACGAAGATAAAAAGATTGTTAAGAATCCTAAAAGTTATAATTCTCAGATAGGAGTTCCATTGTCAGTATGGCAAATGAATACTGATCACGAATTGGCTATATTTGAAGCAGGCATCTCTGAACCGGAGGAGATGGATAAGCTACAAAACATTATTCTTCCTACCATAGGCATATTTACTAATATTGGTCAGGCGCACGAAGAGAACTTTATTCATCGTGATCAAAAGATAGGTGAGAAACTAAAACTATTTACTAAAGTAGAAACTCTTATCTATTGTTCGGATCATTTAGAGATAAAAGAACGCATTCTTTCATCTGAGATTATTAGAAACATCCCACAATTTACATGGAGCAAGAAGAATTCAGGTAATCTATTGATTAATTTAATAAACAAAGGCAATAAACATACTGTGATTTCAGCTATCTATAAAGATGAAAACATTAGTATTGAAATTCCTTTTATTGATGATGCTTCAATTGAAAATGCAATCCATTGCTGGGCTACGCTGTTATTCTTAAATTATCAAAACAATATTATTGCCGAAAGGATGAAACTACTTCAGCCTATTGCAATGAGGTTGGAAATGAAAGAAGGTATAAATGGCTGCTCTATTATTAACGACAGTTATAGTTCGGATATAAACTCTTTAAGCATAGCAATCGACTTCTTGAATCAACAGAAACAACACGTCAAGAAAACAGTTGTTTTGTCAGATATATTACAAAGCGGAAGGAATGATGATGATCTTTACAGCGAAATTGCTGAGCTTTTAACAAAGAAAGGAATTACACGTGTAATTGGTATAGGAAATGCAATAAGTAAACAAAAGGATAAGTTTAAAATTGATAAAGAATTCTTTCCTTCTACGGATAGTTTTCTAAGTGATTTTATTATCTCGAGTTTTAATAATGAAACCATCCTATTAAAAGGTGCTCGTATCTTTAAGTTTGAAAAGATAAGTAAGATACTTCAGCAGAAAACACATGAAACAGTACTGGAAATTAATCTTAATGCAATTGTTCATAATCTAAACTATTTTAAGTTAAGATTAAAACCTGAGACTAAGATTATGGCTATGGTTAAAGCCTTTTCTTATGGTAGTGGAAGTTTTGAAATTGCCAGTACCTTACAGTTTCATAAGGCAGATTATTTAGCTGTAGCATATACTGATGAAGGTGTAGAGCTACGTAAAGCAGGAATTACTTTACCTATAATGGTTATGAATCCCGAAGAGCAAAGTTTTGATGCTTTGCTTAAATACAATCTGGAACCCGAAATATATAGTTTAAGAATCTTTAACGTATTAGAAGAACATCTAAAGAATCATCTAAAAAAAGATGAAACACAAGTTGTAAATATACATTTAAAGTTAGATACAGGCATGCATCGTTTAGGGTTCGAAAAAGACAATCTTGAAAATTTAATTAATAAGATTAAAGAGAATAAAAACATTTGTATTAAATCAATATTCTCTCATTTAGCCGGTGCTGATGATTCGGAATTAGATTATTTTACAAGACAACAAATAGAAACTTTCCGACACTTAAGTGAACTTCTTATTTCGCACATTGAGTATCCAATAATGCGTCACATATTAAATTCAGCAGGGACTATACGTTTTCCCGAAGCACAATTTGATATGGTAAGATTGGGTATAGGGATGTATGGAATAGCTTCCGGTAACGAACAAAACGAACTACAGAATGTAAGCACTCTAAGAACTATTATCTCGCAGATTAAATATGTTCCTGCAAATGATTCGGTAGGTTATGGAAGAAAATGGATAGCTGATAGTGGCAAAACAATTGCTGTGATCCCTATCGGTTATGCTGATGGCTTAAACAGAAGACTTGGAAATGGCAAAGGAAAAGTAATGATTAATGAGCAATTGGTGCCTATAGTTGGGAACGTTTGTATGGATATGTGTATGGTTGATATTACTAATATTATGGCCGAAGAAAACGATGAAGTTATTATCTTTGGTGATGAATATCCGGTAACTAATATTGCAGAAGATTTAGATACTATTCCTTATGAAATCCTTACAGGAATATCCCAAAGAGTTAAAAGAATATATTTTCAGGAATAAAAATACATTTCATTTATGGAAAACAAAACATTATCAATTCTAATACCTGCTTATAACGAAGCAAAAACAATTCACCTGATACTTAACAAAGTCTTATCAGTTGAACTTATTGATAATATTAAAAAGGAAATCATTATAGTTAATGATTGTTCTGCTGATACTACTAAAGAGAAGATTGAAGAATACATTAACCTACATCCTGACATTGACATCAGATTGCATAACCAAACTTTCAACCAAGG
>JBAXLO010000214.1:0-7516 GCA_037134755.1 Bacteroidota bacterium
TCTATTCTGACAATAAAGAAATCTATTCTGACAATGAAGAAATCTATTCTGACAAGCAAAATTTTCCACTTTTTTATTGTTTGAACAACTTTGCTGATGTTTTAAAGAAATTTATCAATAATAAGAATATATATTCTTATTATTAAATTAATATTTAATATATTATAAAATATTTAAGTTTTCATAAATAAAATTGTATTCTGTATTAAATTATAATCTTATCTAATAATTAAAAAAAATATCAACAAAAAGATAAAAATCATACCAAAAATAATAATAAAGCCGTAACTTTGACCCCTCAAAAATAGTGACGAAATGACTTCCATTCTTCTTAATATTTAATCTATTAGAATGGAAACTAATAAAATAAATATTATACAATAAATTAATAAAAACCAAATGGATACAATGAATACCATACTAACGCACCGCACTATCAGAAAATATAAAAGCACTGCTATTGAACAACATATCCTCGACCAAATACTTGAAGCAGGTTTTAGAGCTTCCACAACCGGCAATATGCAGGTTTATAGCATTATTGTAACTAAAGATGCGGATAGAAAAAAGGAATTATGCAAGTTGCATTTCGGTCAGAAAATGGTGGAACAAGCTCCCATAACCTTAACATTTTTAGCCGACTTCAACAGATTTAATAAATGGTGCAACCAACGTGATGCCGAGCCCGGATATGATAATTTTCTGTCATTTATGACGGCTGCCATCGATGCATTACTGGCTGCGCAAAACGTTGCAATAGCTGCTGAAAGTTTTGGGTTAGGTATTTGCTATTTAGGGACAACTACTTACATGGCCGATAAAATAATTGAGTTCTTTAATTGTCCTAAAGGGGTAGTGCCAATAACTACATTGGTAGTAGGTTACCCTGACGAAAACCCCGAATTAGTTGATCGCTTACCATCTAAAGGTATTATTCATGATGAACTTTATCAGGATTATAACGAACAAGATATTAACGATATCTATAAAGAAAAAGAGAATCTGGAACAAACAAAACAGCTCATCATAGAAAATCAACTGGACAATTTAGCACAAATTTTTACTAAAAAGAGGTATTCGAAAGCTGACAATGTGCAATTTTCTAGAAATCTGATAAAAACGATTATAGACGCAGGTTTCATGAATAACGACTAAGCAAATTTAACAGATTATTAACAAATAAATAACTTCTTTTTTACAAATTCATTGAATATTTACATATATTTGCAGATTGTAAAAAACACTTAAACAAATAAAATGAAAAAGCATGTAAATCTTATAATATCAGGTAAGGTTCAACACGTAGGATTCCGATTCATGGCAATGCAAGCAGCTTATAAATATGGGGTTTTTGGCTATGCAAGAAACAAAAATAACGGCAATATTATGATTGAAGCGGAAGGAGATGAAGAAAATGTGGATAATTTTATTGAATGGTGCAAAGTTGGACCAATGGGGTCGACAATAAAAGAAATTGAAATGGAAATAGGAGAAATGCAAGACTATAAAGCATTCGATGTTAAGGGCTCAGGACATAAACATTGAACTAAAGAAATAAAAACATTATAAAAGAAGAAAAGTGCAAGCAATAAAATACTTGCACTTTTTTTATTTTTAATAATAAAACATATCCTCTAATTCGCAACATTTAGTTAATTTTGCAATAAGTTTAATTGAATAAAAAAACAAAGCAATATGAGTAACGCAATAACAGCTACAGAATTTAATTTTGAAGGTCAGAAGAACCTGTATGTAGGCAAAGTAAGAGATGTTTATACAATAAATGATAAATATATGGTAATGGTAGTAAGTGACCGCATTTCTGCATTTGATGTGGTGCTACCCAAGGGAATACCTTACAAAGGACAAGTACTTAACCAGATTGCCGCAAAGGCTCTGGACGACACCAAAGATATACTCCCCAACTGGAAAATAGCTGTGCCTGATCCAATGGTAACTGTTGGTTTCTTTTGCGAACCTTTTAAGGTGGAAATGGTTGTTAGAGGCTATTTATCAGGACATGCATGGAGAGAATATAAAGATGGCAAGCGAGAAATATGTGGTGTGCCGATGCCCGAAGGAATGAAAGAGAATGACAAATTTCCGCAACCACTTATAACACCAACTACTAAGGCTGTAATAGGTCATGACGAGGATATATCAAGTGATGAGATCATATCCTTAGGACTTGTTAGCGAAGCAGATTATAAATTACTGGAGAAATACACATTAGCACTCTTCAAAAGAGGAACTGAAATAGCTGCCGAAAGAGGTTTGATATTAGTGGATACTAAATATGAGTTCGGGAAAATAAATGATACAATATATTTAATAGATGAAATTCATACACCAGATTCTTCGAGGTATTTTTATGCAGAAGGCTACGAAAACAGACAAGCTAAAGGCGAGAAACAAAAGCAATTGTCGAAGGAATTTGTAAGGGAATGGTTGATGGAAAATGGTTTCCAAGGTAGAGATGGAGAAAAAATTCCGGAAATGACCGATGAATTCATTAAATTAGTATCTGAAAGATATATTGAGCTTTACGAAGGCATTACCGGAGAAAAGTTTGTACGTTCGGATGTTTCTAATGTGGTATCAAGAGTTGAAAGCAACATAAAAGAGTTCCTAAAAACTGTTTAATGAGCTTCTTCGGGTTCAGCATGAACATGAACCTCGCATCTTTCGATAGCATTACAGATCGTTTTTTCTACATTTGTTGATATTTCATGAGCTTCTTCAATAGTAATATGAGAAGCTACATGAATATTAAGATCTACAAAGGTATACGCACCCGAAGTACGAATCTTCACATCATGGAAAGTATGTATTCCGGGTAAATCTTTAAGTATTTTATTAACTTTCTTAATCATCTCAGGAGATGTCTTATCTAAAAGTACATCAATTGACTGTTTACCTATTCTGTACGCGATAAAAATTACAATTGCAGCCACAATCAAAGCCGCAATAGAGTCGGCAATATAAATATGGAAGTTAGCACAAACTAATCCTATTAACACAACAATAGAACTATAGATATCCGTAGAAAAGTGAAGGGCATCCGCTTCCAAAGCCTGGCTGTTATATTTCTTTGCAGCCTTCATCAAAGCTCTGGAACGAGAATAATCAATAATAATAGAGGCAATCACAACAATATAACTCCATTTATTAACTTCAATTATCACTTTCCCTGAAAGTAATCTGTGTATTGATTCAAATATAATCCAGATACAAGTAACTAATAGCAATAATGTTTCAATAGAAGCGGATAAATTTTCAAATTTCCCATGTCCATAAGGATGTTCTTTGTCTGCCGGCTTAGCTGAAACCTTTACAGCAAAGTAAGTAATGACTGCAGCAACAAAATCGAGGGCAGAATGAAGTGCTTCTGACAAAATACCAAGACTTCCGGTAAGTAAACCAATAATCAGTTTGCCTACAGTGATAAAAATTGCAGCTAATACAGAGATAAATGCAACTTTTCTTTTCTCTTTTTGAGCTGTGATAGTTTCTATTTGCATTATTTTTATTATTACTCTGCAAAATTATAACCTTTAATTCATTCTGGAAAGGAATTTAACTAAAAGTTATTACCGCGTATGCCTTTGATTAATAACAATAGTGTTTAAATTAGTTTTCTTTTAGACTATTTTCATAAAATTTACAATAGTCTTTTATGCCGCATTCATTACATTTAGGTTTGCGGGCTATACAAACATAACGGCCATGCAAAATTAACCAATGATGTGCTATTGGGATAAGAATTTCAGGGATATATTTCACTAATTGCTTCTCTGTATCCAAAGGAGTTTTAGAATTTACAGAAAGACCTATCCTTGCAGAAACACGAAAGACATGTGTGTCGACAGCCATTGCAGGTTTATTATAAATTACAGAAGCAACGACATTAGCTGTCTTCCTTCCAACTCCCGGGAGCTTCTGTAATTCATCAACATCTGATGGAACAATGCCATTATATACATCGCATAAGACATTTGCCATCCCAACAAGACTCTTAGCTTTATTATTAGGATAAGAACATGACTTTATCAATTCAAAAACCTCTTCTTGAGTAGCTATTGCTAGATCTTTTGCCGTAGGAAATTGCTTAAATAAAGGTGGAGTTATAATATTTACACGCTTATCTGTACATTGTGCAGATAAAATCGTTGCTACAACTAACTCATATGGGTCATGGTACTTTAATTCAGAGTTTGCAATAGGTTGGGTTCTCTGAAAGTAGTCTATTATTAGTCTAAATCTTTCCTTTTTTGTTAGCATTATAGATTGTTATTAATATATAGGAATATTTTATTCTTAATATTATTATTTGACTTCTTATTTTACTGTAAATACTATAATTTCGTCAGGTAAATTATCTGATTTTATTATAACTTTCATTGGTTTACCCGAAGTATCAGGTTTTACAATTAACTGAGCTAAACCATGAAAAAGTTTTCTATAAGGTATTTCACCTGCTTTAAACTGATCAGCTTCCTGACTTGAAGGATTTCCATTACCAACTCCTGTTACTTTGCCGTTTTCAATATAAAATAAAAGTTTATTATCAGCTTCAGGAACGGTTATACCTTTTTTATCAACAGCTTTAATATTAATAACAGCAACATCATTATTATCTTTATTAATAGTATTCTCTAATGTTTCAGCAACAAGTTTTTTTACTTCCCCTGTGGTAGTTACTTCTTCAATAACCTTCTTTCCATTCTTTATACCGACAGCTTTTAGAGTTCCTTCTTTATATTTAACAATCCATTCGGGCTGATCGTAAGGTGCAAGCTTTTTACTACCTAAACTTTTCCCGTTAAGGAATAATTCAACCTCATCACAGTTAGTAAAGCATTGAACTTTTATATCTTTGCCCTCTTTTCCTTTCCAATTCCAATGAGGTAATATATGTAAAACCGTTTCATTAGTCCACCATGCCTTATAATAATACGCTAAGTCTTTTGGGAAACCACAATAATCCAATATTCCGAAATGCGAGGAGACTGCCGGCCACAAATACATTATAGATTCACCACCATAATCAAGGCCTGTCCAAACGAATGCACCTGCCAGGAAAGGTCGTTTAGCTATAAACGAAAGCCATTCCTTTGCTGTAGCTCCCCAGTCAGGCTTTTCGATATCATAAGATTGATAAAATGACTTAACAGGATCTGATTCATACTCACTACGCGTAGATAAGGTACTTGCTTCTTCCGAAAGCATAATAGGTTGATCGGGATGTTTAGCATAAACAACATCTACATCACCAATTCTAAAGTAATTGCAACCCTGAACATCTACAATTTCAGTAATTCCTTTACCCCAGTCTCCATTCATTGCTGCTGTGCATTTACGGGTTGGATCCAGTTGTTGCTGAACTGCTTTCATGCGACTCATGACTCTTTGCCCCATAACACTTCCCTGTAAAGAAGGCTCCTCATTACCCAATGACCAAATAATAACCGAAGGATGGTTCCTATCACGTCTTATAAAGCGTTTTAATTGATCCAAACCTTCTTCTGAGCTGCTCATCATACGCGTTTCGTCCATTACAAGCATACCGTATTTATCACATGCGTCAAGTAGTTCTTTTCCCGGGGGATTATGAGATGTTCTCAAAGCATTTGTGCCAATCTTTTTCAATTGAAGAATACGATAATCCTGAACCTTATCAGGGACTGCAATACCAACTCCTGCATGATCCTGATGACAACAAACTCCTTGCAGTTGCACTCTTTTCCCGTTAAGGAAAAAACCTTTCTTTGCATCCCAATCAATGGTTCTTATGCCAAAGGTGGTTTTTGTTTCATCAACAACTTCACTATTATGTTTAATATGAACAACTGCTACTAAAAGTTCAGGCTTTTCGAGGCTCCATATAATTGGATCTTTTAAGTAAACAGGTACCTGAGCTTCATAAACTTCTAATGGATTTATAACAGGGATATTAAATTCTAAAGATTTTGCTATCTCTTGTCCAAATTTATCATAAATTGAGCAAGTAAGGGCAGTATTATTTGCAGCAGTATTCAAATCATTTGTAATCTCAGCACCTACAATTATATCTGCTTTTCTATCTGTAATTGAAATAGTTCTTACATATACACCATCATCGGCAAAATGCAGTTGAGGAGTCTTTTCAATATAAACATGGCGATAGATTCCTGCTCCTTCATACGACCAAAGTTCAGAGTGGGTGGCATCTACACGGACACATATTACATTATTATCATTATAATTAACCAATTCAGTAACATCGAATGAGAAACCTGTATATCCACTCTCATGTCTACCCAAATAAACACCATTTATCCAAACGCGTGCATCACGAAACACACCGTCAAACTCCAAATAGATACGTTTACTTTTATCGCTTTCGCTGAAGCTTATATTTTTTCGATACCAGCCAACACTATTTTCGGGCGAACGGCCTCCAATTTTACGATAGCCTTTTGTTTTAATATCATTTTTATCATAAGGCAATCTCATAGCCCAATCATGTGGAAGATCAATTGCTTCCCAGGCAGAATCTTTGAAATAATTCATATATGGAAGATCAAATCTTGATTCGGCACCATTGGTTAACAAAGTTGTTTCTTGTAGATAGGCAGTCTTGGAAAAGGTTAAAGATTGCCCGAAATGGAAATCTTTATTAGCATCAGCGGCATGGCCCAATGCAAACTTCCAATTATTATCAATACATATCTTTTCGCGGATATTTTGTGCGTTAACTGTATATACATGAGTTATTGCCAAAAGGATTATAATTATTTTTTTCATTTGATTAATTTATTATGCAAAAGTAATTATTGTATTGGATATAATTGATGTTTTTTTTTATTATTAACCTTTAGAAATTTAAAGGCTTTTAGAGGGACAATAATATACTACTAATTTGGGGTTAATTTTTGCTTGTTATTATAGCACATAACTATCACCCTGATTTTCGAAACCCTTGTTATTGCTGGGTTTTATAAAAAAGTGGTCAATATCCTAGCTCAAGGTGTCAATATCTTTTGTGGGGGGGTCAATATTTTTATGTGAGGTGTCAATAATTTCTGTTGAGGTGTCGATATTTTTTGCTGAGGTGTCAATATTTTTGGCATAGGTGTCGATATTTTTTCAAAAAAAAATAAATATATTTGCAGGGTAGTCAATAATTTTTGTGGAGGTGTCAATAATTTGAAATCGGGTGTCAATAATTTTTCGCAATTTATGAATCATTTTTTGGTTGGATTGAGTCATAAATTGTCAGGATTAAATGAAATTTCATGGGGTGTAAATCATATTTTGTTAGGAGAAATCTTTTTAAAAATAAGATGAAATAATATTTTTATTGAATTAAATGATTTTTGTAAGAAATTGAATCATTTCCATTTTCACGCAAAGTGAAGAAAAGGAATTCGCTAAGAACGCAAAGAAATGAATATGTAAAATTGATGATTTAAAATGTAAAATGTAAAACTTTGCTTTTTCTTCTTTTCCTTTTTCACGCAAAGTGAAGAAAAGG
>JBAXLO010000215.1:0-7512 GCA_037134755.1 Bacteroidota bacterium
TAAGAGATGATGTTGACTATATGATAATTGAAGGGAATATAAAAGATATAGAAACGAGAACTTATTGAAGGGCAAAAGAAATATAATAAATGGGTATCTTCGATAAGAGTTAAAGTAGAACATATAATAGTAAGCGTAAAAAGATATAGAAAAATAAAAGAAAAATTTAGAGGAAGATTATTTGCTCGTGAAGATAATAATTAAGCTTATTGCTTATGCTCTTCATAATTTGGAAATAAGACAAAAAAATATTTAATAAACTTTTAATCTGTATAAACTCTAATAAATAACTTTTATTTAATAATAAATGTATATCTTTGCATGTGATTTCCACAATTTGAATTGTTAAGTATATAATTGAGAATAGGAAAGCACACAAATACGCTAATATCTATACATCATGAACAAAATAAAATTGATTTGCAGTATCATTTTGAGCATTATAATCATCACATCTAATGCTCAAAACATAAAAACAGGTAGAACTTCTAACTCAATTGTGGTTAAAGTTAATACTGATAATATACTTGTTGTGAGGAATACACTTTCGGGGATAAATGCAAAAAACATCCTTACCGACAAGGGTAGTTTTACGCGCTTAGATGTTGATGGTTACACACCTTCCACTACAGTTGGCGATCCATTATTGCCTGTAAATAGAAGCCTTATCGAAGTACCTTTGAAAGCTTCCTATAAGATTAATGTAAAAAGCTATAATGTAATGACATACAGCTTAACTGATTTAGGATATACCGGAAAGTTAATACCTGTGCAAGCTCCTGTAGCTAAAAACGATGAAACAAAGAAACCTCTGGTTATTAATGATAAAGCTTATAGTAAAAATGCTTATCTAACACATCCATTAGTTACTGTTGATGACATTGGTGTGATGCGTGGCGTAAGAATGGCTAGGTTAAACATCTCGCCTATTGAATACAACCCTTCAACTAATACTATTAAAGTATATTCAGAAATAGAAACGGAGATTGTTTTTGTAAACGCCGATATTGCTGCTACTAAAGCAGATAAACAAAAGTATTATTCTCCATCTTTCAGTAGCATTCAATCCAAATTGTTGAACTATAAAGCGCCTACATTAAAAGATGCGATAATCAATTATCCTGTCAAATATGTTATTGTGTCTGATCCTATGTTTCAGGCTACGCTTCAGCCATTTGTGGATTGGCAAACCAAAAGGGGATTTAAAGTAATTGAAGCATACACCAACAATGCTGCGGTAGGAACAAGTACTGCCTCAATAAAGAGCTATTTACAAACGTTATATACCGGTGCAACCGCAAACGATCCTGCTCCATCTTTTGTATTATTTGTTGGCGATGTTGCTCAAGTTCCGACATTTGCAGGCACTACCGGCACACATCCTACCGATCTTTATTATTGCGAATATACAGGGGACTTTCTTCCTGAAGTGTTTTATGGAAGATTCTCAGCATCTACAACAGTAGATTTAGAAAACCAAATAGAAAAAACTTTGCAATATGAACGCTGCGAAATGCCTGATAAATCATTCCTTAACAATGTTGTTTTAACAGCAGGCTTTGCTGATCCACAAGGCACAACTTATGGCAATGGACAGATTAATTATGAAACAAGTAATTATTACAGTGCCGCCACCAATTATACCACCTACGTTAATCTGTATCCCGCTTGCGCTGACAGTGCTACTCAAATTATACAGCACGTAAGTAATGGCATCGGCTTTGTTAATTATACGGCACACGGCAGTCCATCAGGATGGTACGATCCTTCTTTTCAAGTATCTGATGTTGCAACATTGAAGAATGCAAATAAATATCCTTTAATGATTGGTAACTGTTGCCTTTCCAATAAGTTTGATGAAACTGTTTGTTTTGGTGAAGCTCTATTAAGAGCGTATCATTCAGGAGCTATTGGCTACATAGGTGCTTCAAACAGTAGCTATTGGGATGAGGATTATTTCTGGGCATGCGGCTCTAAAGCAATAACAATTAATCCTACCTACGATCCTTTGTATCTTGGTGCAATAGATAGAATTATGCACACACATGGAGAACAATTTCCGCAATGGTATGTTTCGCAAGGGCAGATGGTTCAGGCAGGTAACTTGGCAGTTACGATGAGTGGCTCCAGTATGATTGATTATTATTGGGAGATTTATCATTTGATGGGAGATCCTTCTTTGATGCCTTATTTTAAAGTGCCATTAACTATGACTGCTAATTATCTTCCGTTGATTCCTTTGGGTAATAATGTATTTAATATTACTACCGAACCTTATGCTTATGTCGGAATATCAAGAGGTAGTGTTTTGTATGGTGCGGCACTTGCTGATTCATTGGGGAATGTTACGGTAAATTTGCAACCAATCACTACTCCCGGATATGTTAATCTGGTAATTACTAAACAGAACAGGCAACCTATTATCGATTCTGTTTTGGTTGCATCACCTAACGGCCCTTATGTTATCTTAAACAATTCGAATATCACTGATTTAAATGGTAATAATAATGGTGTTGCTGACTTTGGTGAGCTTATTAAGATGAATGTGATTTTAAAGAATGTTGGCAATACTAAGGATACAACGGTATTCGCAACCTTGTCAACCAATGATGCTTATATAACGTTAATTGATAGTGTGGAAACATGGGGAGTGATTAATTCGCAAAGCACAAAAGAGATAGATAGTGCTTTTTCATTTACTGTAAACAACTTAGCTCCTGATCAACACCACGCATTGTTTTTACTTAAAGTGTCAGATCAGTCAGGTAACACATGGAACTACAACATTAACGTTACATTAAATGCACCTGCATTAACTGTTTCTTATCTTAATTTCGATGATAGTTCAGTAGGGAATAATAACAGAAGATTAGATCCGGGTGAAACAGCTAATGTAACTTTTAAGATAAGTAACACAGGTCATTGCGATGCCGCTCAAACCAATGCAATACTATCAACAACTGATGGATTTATTAATATTACAAATCCTAGTACTAGTCTAAATACAATTAATAAAGGAGCAAGCACTAATGTTACATACGCCATAAGTGCTGCTGCTAATGCTATCTTAGGGAGTTTATATAATTTAACGCTTACTACTAACTCAAGTCCTTATAGCTTTCAAAATGCATTTAACAATGTTATTGGTGCGATGGAAGAAGAGTTTGAAACACATGATTTCACTAAGTTTAAATGGGATACTACTGATACTCGTCCTTGGATAATTACAACTGATACTTTTTGCGCACCGGGTTTATATAGCGCCAGATCAGGCGGGATTGTAGATAATCAATCATCATCCTTAAGAATATATATGAATGTACTTATGGATGATAGCATCTCTTTTTATAGAAAAGTTTCCTGTGAATATGATAATACAGGTAATGTAGATTGGGATAACTTGCAGTTCTTTATTGATGGGAATTTATTAATCAAGTGGGATGGAGAGCAAAATTGGGCAAGAGTTGCCTATCCTGTTTCTGCGGGGCAACATCTATTTACATGGATGTATAAAAAGGATGGTAGTGCTTTAGGTGGAAGCGATTGTGCTTGGATTGATAATATAATGTTCCCTCCTTTTGATGTAACGCTTGGCGTGCCTGATAATAGTACAATTAATATCACAGATTTTAATATCTATCCTAATCCTGCAAGAGATAACGTTAATCTTATCTATAAATTAAGCAAAGAAGCAGCTACTTCGTTTAAGATATTTACAACAACAGGGGCTTGTGTTTATTCTTATGATAAAGGGAAACAACAAGCAGGGATGTATTCTAAAGAAATTAATGTTGCGATGCTTGATAAAGGCATCTATTACTGCACAATGCTCTTTAATGATAAAGTGGTTACCAGAAAATTTGTTATAACAAAATAAAAAGACACAATGAAAAAGACTTTAGTTATTGTTTTAGTTCTTACTTGTATTATGAGTTTAAGAGCCTCCAATTGGGTTAGTATCAAATCTGCAATTCCGTCAGAAGCTAATGTTAAACTTATTTCATCAGATATCGAGAGTAGTACAGTTACGTTTTCATTTGACGGCTTTTCTACATCCGACATCACGTATAATGGAGCCATCTTAAAGAGTTTATCCTTAAAAGGAGGAGCTCCTTTATTAAGATTGGGTTGCCCTGAATTATTGAAGTTTTCATCTTCCTTAATCATCCCTGATGATGCTAAAATGAAAGTGGAAGTAATCAGTAGCTCATACATTGATTACAATAATTATAACATTGCTCCTTCAAAAGGTAATCTTTACAGAAATATTGATCCATCAACTATTGCATTTACTTATGGAAAAGAATATAGTAAGAATGCTTTCTTCCCAGGCAAACTGGCTGAACTCCAAAACCCTTACATCATCAGAGATTATCGTGGACAAACTATCACAACTTATCCTTTTCAATACAACCCTGTAACTAAAGTATTGAGAGTGTATTACGATATGACTGTAAAGATATTCCGATTAAGTTCTAATGGTGCTAATAAGCTTTTAAGGACAAAGGAATTAAAGAGTATTAATACTGATTTCAAAGCCATCTACGACAGACATTTCCTTAACAGTGGCATTTCTACATCCAAGTATGCCGCTTTAAATGAACAAGGAAGCATGTTAATCATAAGTTCAGCACAATACATCCCTTCCATTCAGCCATTGGCAAACTGGAGGAATATATCAGGCATCCCAACAGATATTATTAATGTTGATAGTATTGGCAATACAACCACTGCTATCCAAAACTGCATCACGAATTACTATAATCAAAAAGGATTAACCTTTGTTTTACTAGTTGGTGATGCTGCTCAAGTAACTACATATACTGTTTCGGGAGGAGGCTCTGATAATACTTATTCTTATCTGGCTGGCAACGATCATTATCCTGATATATTTATTGGACGTATTTCTGCGGAAGCTGTTTCGCATGTTCAAACTCAGGTTCAAAAGATATTAACTTATGAAAAGAATCCTGTTGTTGGCAATGGGTGGATAAATCATGGGATTGGTATTGCTTCTGCCCAAGGACCAGGTGATAGTAATGAATACGATTATCAACACATAAGGAATATAAGAAACAAGCTTTTGAATTTCCATTATGCAGCCATGAGTGAGCTTTATGATGGTAGCGAAGGTGGCTTGGATGCAGCCGGAGATCCCACTCCTGCAATGGTTTCAACAGAGATAAATAATGGTGCAGGTATTATTCATTATACAGGTCATGGAAGCAATACTTCATGGGGCACAAGTGGATTTTCTAACACAGAAATTGGCGCTTTAACCAATGTAAACATGTGGCCGTTTATCTGTTCAGTCGGTTGCGTTAACGGCAACTTTGTAGGGTTAACATGTTTTGCTGAAGCATGGATGAGAGCTACTTATAATGGTCAGCCTTCAGGTGCTATTGCAACTTTAATGTCCACTATTAATCAGAGTTGGAATCCTCCGATGGTAGCACAGGACGAAATGGTTAACATTCTTATTGAAGGTTATCCTGATAATATAAAACATACTTTCGGTGGGGTTTCGATGAATGGATGTATGAGAATGAATGATATTTATGGTACTGCCGGTGATGAAATGACTGACACCTGGACTATCTTTGGTGATCCTGCTTTGATGTTACGAACGGATACTCCTAAAACTATGGTCGTAACTTATAGCCCTACTATAATGTTAGGCTCCACCCAATTCCCTGTCAATTGTGATGTAAATGGAGCATTGGTTACTTTAAGTATCAATAACCGCGGCATAGGTTCCGGATATGTAATTAATGGAACTGCTTCTATTAATTTCAGTGCGTTAACTACTCTTGATACCATTACTGTAGTTGCCACTAAATACAATTATATCCCTTTTATTGGCAAACTTCAAGTAATTGCGCCAACCGGTCCTTTTGTGCAGTACAATAGTTCGCAGATTGTTGATATTACAGGTAATAATAATGGTTTAGCCGACTTTAATGAGAACATTACTCTTAATGTAGGTTTGAAGAACCTTGGCATCTCAACAGCTCATCTAGTAAATGCTACTTTATCTGCAACTGATACTAATATAATTATCACTGCTAACCAGCATGCTTGGGGAGATATAGCTGCCGGGATTACTTCTGTTCAGAATAATGCTTTTGCTATTACTGTAAAGAATGGTATCGCTGATCAACATACATTGCCTTTAACTTTAAGTATTCAAGACAGTGCGGCTAATAGCTGGTCCTCACAATTTAATCTTACTTTGAATGCTCCGGTTTTAGTTACCGGAACTTTTACTGCTAAAGACACTGTTGTTGGTAATAATAATGGAGTTTTAGATCCGGGTGAAACCGCAGTGATTTATATACAAGCAATCAATAACGGACATAGTGGATGTACGAATGCTATAGGCACTTTAACTACTACTAATCCAAACATAACTTTTGTTGGCTCTCCTACTTTTACTATTGGTAATATGGCTGCGGGAAGCACAATTATTGCGGTTTATCAGGTGCAGGTTTCTGCTGCTGCAACCTTGGGTAGTCTTGCTGATTTTACCTTTACTGTTACTTCCGGAGTATATCAAGCCACAAATACATATCTACAGGCAATAGGTGCTTTAAGAGAAGATTTCGAAACTGATAACTTCAATAGATACAGCTGGATGCAGGGTGGTACTTTGCCCTGGACTATTACTAGCACTTTGCCTTATCAAGGTTTTTACTCCGCTAAATCGGGTGCAATAACCGACAATCAAACTTCTGAATTATATATTACTATGAATGTGCTTAGCGCTGATACTATCTCTTTCTACAAGAAAGTATCTTGCGAACAAGCTCCCGGTGGTGCATTGAGTTATGATTATCTGGAGTTCCTTATAGATGATGTATCAACAGGTAAATGGGATGGGGAAGTGGCTTGGTCGCAGAATTCTTATGCAGTTGGCGTAGGAACTCACACTTTTAAGTGGAGATATTTAAAAGATGCTAATACTTTATCAGGTAGTGATTGTGCGTGGTTGGATTATATTAAGTTCCCTTCTTCAATAGGATTGTTGGGAATTAACGAACTTAGCACTAGTAATCTGGTTAACGTTTATCCTAATCCTGTTAAAGATAAAGTAACAATTGAATATTGTTCTGATAAAGATGTTAAGCTTATGCTTCTAAATTCATTAGGACAAGTTTTAGAAACCAGAGATCTTAAAAGCAATAACGTTACAAAGCAAACTGCTATAATAGATGTGAGCACTTATAGTAAAGGTATTTATTATTGCACAATGCTCTTTAATGATAAAGTGATTACCAAGAAGCTTATTATTCAATAGCAATCTATATAACATAAACAAAGAGAGGCTGCCATTAGTTTGGTAGCCTCTCTTTTTGTTCACCCGCTTAGCGATTCCAATTCGCTTAGCGGATATATTTCTTGTTTTAATATAATTGCCATTTATTCGCTAATCGGCAGAAGCCAATAAGCGAGAGGTTATTCTTTTACAAACTTCCTCACCACTGTTTCTTTATCTGAACTTAGCTTTAAGAT
>JBAXLO010000216.1:0-7343 GCA_037134755.1 Bacteroidota bacterium
GTTCCTCCTGTTGGTATTGATGACCAAATTCCACCAGTAGCAGAGCCTCCAATAGTTCCAGAAAGTCCAGACGTTGTGCTTTCCTGACAAATTGTTTGTGTTAATCCTACTGTAACTGTAGGTAAAGGCTTAACAATAATATTTACTGAAGTATAAACAGCAGCACAGGGACTCATTCCCGTGGTAGTCAAAGTTAAAATAGCAGTGCCATTATATCCAACTGGTGGAGTCCATGTAGCATTTAATGTAGTTGCGTTAGGTGAAAATGTTCCTCCTGTTGGTATTGATGACCAAATTCCACCAGTAGCAGAGCCTCCAATAGATCCAGAAAGTCCAGATGTTGTGCTTTCCTGACAAATTGTTTGTGTTAACCCAACTGTAACTGTAGGAATAGGATAAACTGTAAAATTTACAGAAGCTTGTGTGCTGGTTCCACATTCATTTGTTGCAGTTAAAGTTACAGTGTCAATTCCGGCAGATGTATAATTGATACTTCCAGGTATTGGTTGATTTGAACTACTAGGATTTCCTCCAGAGAATGTCCAATTCCAATTAATAATAGTTCCATTACAAGCATTGTTGTTATTTGTAGGATTAATACTAGAATTATTACAAATTGAACTTGGTACATTTAATATACTTATTTCAGGTTTTTTCTTAACAATAATAGATTGTGAAAAAGAAGATGCCGAACCACAACCATTATTCACATTAAGTGTCACAATATAATTACCATAGTTATTAAATAGTATTTTGGGATTTTTAAATGTACTATCAGTGCCACCTGTATATGAATAATTACAAGAAGGACTACATCCACTACTCGAGCAGCTTATTGACCAACTATAAAATGTAGTTCCACATTGGGATAATGTATTTGATGTATTGTTAATGTTTACTGTATCAGAAGCACAAAAGGTGTTTTTGTAAACTGAAAAGCTTGCTAAAGGAGGCGATTTTACACATATTGTATGTATTATTGTATCATTAAAGCAGGTATAATTAGTTGCTATTAATGTCACATTATATATTCCTGCTGAGGAATATATATGCGTTGGACTGTAAGCACTAGAAGTGCTACCATCTCCAAAATCCCAGAAATAATCAGTTGTGGAGTCACAATCGCACATTAAATTATTAAAACCATGAATTGTTGTATTTATGAATGACAAGCTTTGATTTACACAAGCTTCCTGTTGAGATATAAAGCTTGCTTTTGGCTTTTGAAATACGCTTAGATTTCCACCTGTAGTGCTTTGACTACATGTTAAAATAGCAGCTGTAATTGTAATGATATAAGGTGAATTATGACATAATATTAAAGAATCACAAGTAGTTTTATGAAATTCATGACATACATTAGCTGGAGGAGGATGTGGATAAAATACAGAATAACCATCTCCAAAATTATAAGTATATATTGTAGAATCTGAATTTTGAGAAATACCGGTTAATGAAATACAATACGTACTTGTATCACAGGTGTTATAAACAGGAGGCCAGGTAATAGTAAACCCTGGCTTTGCAATTATGGATATGTAGTATTTAACAGAATCTTCGCAACCGTAATTGTTAACAACAAGATAGGTAACAGTATATGAACCATAACTACTATAAGTGTGATTTTTATTAGTAGAATAATTAGAATTGTTATATTGATCTGACAATCCGTCACCCCATTTGATAATAGTTTGTTGTATATTCGTATTTGCAATTGATGCGTCTTTTACAAAGAGAATTTTCGTATTGCATAAAATAAAATTATTATTTGACACATCTATTAGTTTAGGGATTGGTAGTGGATTAACTATAACAGCAACTGTTGCAGTACTTGAGCATCCATAAATACTTGTGCCAGTAACTGTATAAGTTGTGGTGGTTATTGGATGTACAGTTTGTGTAGCCCCACTGCCTAAGCCATTCCAAACATAACTTGATGAATTTCCTGAAGCAGTTATTATACTTGCCCCACCTTTGCAAATAGGACTTGGGTTAGCATTTGCTGAAATAATTGGAAGAGGGTTGACAATAATTGTTGCAGAAATGCCTGTAATACCTGTTCTAATGCATCCATTATTATCTGTTATTGATGTTAATGAATAACTAGTCGTACTTACTGGGTTTGAATTAACATTAAAAGGTATTCCGCTATTTATACCGGAATAAGAACTACCGTTAATTACTAATGTAAATGGATTAATACCTGAAATTGATGTAAAAGTTAATTGACCTATCCCTCCATTACAAATAGTGCTTCCTGTTAAACTTCCTTGTGGTAAGGGATTTACTGTAACAGTAACAGTAAATGTTGAACCTGTACAATTAGCTCCTGATTTTGGTGTTATAGTATAAGTGGCTGTATGTGGAATATTTGCAAGATTAATGAGTGTTCCATTGATATTTGTTGGATTGCCACTACTAGGAGCTCCACCTGTAATGCCACCTGTAACGGATGGTGCATTCCAAGTATAAGTTGTTCCAACTGGTACAATACCATTTGTATTATTAATAGGTGTTAAAGTGAATATATCCCCACTACATATAGTTGTCGTAATTGAATTAATTGCAGGTTTAGGATTAACTGTTACAACAACAAAAGTAGTAGCAGTATTATTAAGACTATCTGTTATTATTATTCGTATCGTATCAATAGCATTTATACCAGCAGTATACAGATAATTTTGAGAGTTTGTGCCAACATTATCATTGTTATCTTTCCATTGATATGTAATAACCCCATTACCACCAGAAGCAGAACAAGTAAAATTTATTGTTCCTCCCTGACAAATAGTAGTATTACTAGTATTAGGGTTGGTTATAGTTACTACTAGAGCTGCAAAATTACATTTTGCTAAAAAAACTAAAATAAGCAATAAGTATATTTTCTTCATAAACATTATTTTATAAATAATTACTCATGGGCTTGCTAGAAAGATTCCAATGAAATGAAATGGTTATAGTAATACTCAAGTCATAAATTCAAAATTTTCTTCAAAATTAAATATAAATTTCGATAAAATGCAAAAAAATGTTAAATATTTTCAATAAAATAATTATTTACTCTTTTTTGAACTTTTATCAAATAGAATAAAAGTAGGCATTAAAAATCACTAGACATTAATAGTTGGCAATCTCAGTTATCAAAGGGGCAATTACTGATTTATGTGTTCTTTTCTACAAATAGTTTGCAGCTATGCTGATGATTTACTCCATTCCTTTCGGTCAATGAGTGAAATCGAAGGGTAGAAGGGTCGAAAATTCGTTATGAAAGGTGTAAAATTCGTTATGAATGGTGTAAAAAACACTCTGTTTTAGTTCAAAAACACTCTGTTTTAGTTTGGAAACATAATGAAAAATACGAAATTCACTCTGTTTTAGTTCAAAAACACTCTGAATTTTTTCAGAAACACTCTGTTTTAGTTCGGAAACATAATGAAAAGTACGAAATTCACTCTGTTTTGTATGCTGTTTTAAATACAAAATCAAGTTTAATGCTTAATAATAAAGCTTATAAGTATATTTGGTGCGTAAAATGATATAACCGTTGTGGGTAGTTTGCTGCTGTAATGAGTATTTGCATAAAAACAATATAATATCCCGGTTAACCTTAGCCTGTTTAAATTCGACATAGCATTCTCGCATTGTCGCTTCTAACAAGGCCTCTCGCCTCTAAACTATAAACCATTGTCCTAACTTTGTCATTTTTGCTCGATTATTAATATTCTATATTTGAGTTCACTCCGATAAGTACCATGATGTCATTGCGAACGAAGTGAAGCAATCTCATTCTACACATAAACAACAGATTGCTTCGTCGTTCCTTCTACTAATGACAGAATTTTGTAAAGTATATATAATGTGCTATTTGCTTTTTCTAATATATCCGCTAAGCAGTGAAAAACTGCTAAGCGGAATGGCTACCACTTAGCGGTTCCGAACCGCTTAGTGGTTAAGATTTGTCATAATACTTGGTGTGCTGAAAAGTATTGGGGCTCGCAATGACGACGTTTTTATTCATTAATGACTTATCGGAGTGGACTCATATTTTACAAATAAATATTTACCTATTTATTAAATAAAATCAAGATTATTCATATTATTAGTCTACTTTTGCACGGTCGGGATATAAAAATGATTCTATATGAAACTAACTGTAACTACTTCCACCTATAAATCAACTTTAACAACATAATAATACAATAATGAATTTTGATAATTTTAAACATAAAGAAGAAAATTTGCCAAGCGAACATGATAAAAAAGAAATCTATTTTGAGAACTTAAGAAAAGATTTTCTTAAGGAAATTACGGATTCAAATGCAAATAAAGATTTTTTTAAGGATTACAATAAAGTTGATGTTGATGCCTTTAAACTTAGATATGCAAACCATAAAGCATATCTTTGCGAACATTACGAATATTATGTTGAAAGAGCTGACGGTGACTATTTATCTGCAAAAACGGAAGCAGAGAAAGTATTTTCTTTTATAAAACAAAAACAATTGTTTAATCTTCAACAAAAATGGAGAGCAGAAGAAATAGAACTCGAAGGTGTTGAGACTACTTTTGATTTTCAGTTTCTTCATAACAATATAAATGAATGTTTTTTTCTTCCACCTATAACAGATTATGAAGTTCAGATATTAAAAGAGTATATTTTAGACGAAAATACTAAAATTGATGATATAGATGACACACACTCATGGCAGTATTATAATTTAATAATGCCGATGTCTCCTGATGATGATAATTTTCGCTATCCTAAGTGGTATAAATATTATGATAAAAAAATGGGGACAGGAGCTTTGTTATCTTTACCAGATATAAAAGGTGAAAAAGAAAAAGTATATGCTGATATAGCTTTTAACAAAAAAAATGGACACCTTAAAAAGAAGAAAACGGAGGAATTAAAGGAAGAAAAAATATCGTTAATTGATTTAAGTAGAGATCATGGTGTGAATTTTGATATATTTGCCAAACAATTCGAAACTGATGAACATATTATAGAATTATTCAGGCAATATAAAATTCAATACACTTTTGACCCCGACGAAGAAATAGAAGAGATAATACCAAGTAATATTTACAATGAAAATAATGTTGAAGATGATTATATCGACAGAATAATAGCAGATTTATGCGGATTTGAAGAACAAATACCTATGCAGGAAGGCTTACAATGGAGAGAAGCTTTAATACATTGCCTACAAAATTATACTTGTAATAGAATAGTAAATTTTATTGATGCTATTTATGAAGAATATCAAATGTTTATAAATATGGGTGTATCTGCTAGCAGATCAAAAGCAGAATTGTTAGAGGAAATGAGAAATGATAGTAGTGTGCTTTTTCATAGAAATAAAATATTAGATGGTCGCAAAGAATTAGGTGAACCACTTGATTTTAAATATTAATAAAATAAAGCGTATAGTGCTTAAGGTTATAAAGAAAATAATATCTTTTTTAAAAAATAAGTTTATGAATTTTGATGATTTTCAATATAAAAAACATAAAGAATTAAGTCCGCATGAATATGAATTATTTATGGAAGAACTTAAAGGGGAATATATTGATGACATGACTAATAACGAAAAATATAAAGTGTTTTTTGATAAATGTAAACCCGATACTATCCCCGGATTTATACTTTCTTATGTTGAAGCAAAGTTGCATTTAATTAGATGTTTTAGCGTAATCATTGATCAAGATAAAATTAATAATGCTCTTGCATACAGAAATGATGCTATAGATAAATTTAACTGGATCAAACAAAAGAAATTATGGGATATGCAATTGCAATGGCGTGCTGAAAGAATAGATATTAATGAAGTTGAAATCTGTTATGACTTCCAATACTGGGGAGAAAATATAGAGTCATGCCCATTCTTGCCTCCAATAATTGATAGAGAAGTTGAATTGCTAAAGGAATATTTAAGACTTGAAGATTCAAATGAATTTTATGGGTATCAAGTTAGAGACTGGCAAAATTATGATGATTTTATGGTGAAAGATGAACACGACCTTTACTCTCATTGCCCTGAATTTTATCAATATTTAGATGACCATTTATTTACATCTTATCTATTAAATCTTCCAAACATAAGAGGGAAAAAAGAAGAGTATTATCAAGATTTAGCAAGAGTGCAAGAAAAAAGAGACCTAGAAATAAAAACACTAATAAACCCCAAAATTCCGAAGGTCGCTCAGCCTGTTCAAAAAAAACTTTTCTATGATGATGAAATAGCAGTAAAATATGCTGAGTTATTTGAAAAGGACAAACATTACATCGAATTATTCAAACTTTGGCAAAATAGTATTGTTAAATTATCAGATAATGATTATTTGAGATATAATGATTTAATTGATATGGTAGACACTTTAAAAGAAGCTGAAATTCCAGTTTACATGTCTGCAAATGCAGATTGGAAAATAGCCTTAGAAAATTGCGTGCAAAAATATGAAAATGAAATGTTAATTGAACAACTCGACAGTGTGTATGAAGAATATAAGATGTTTGAAGAAATGAAAATAACATCGGGCAAAAGTGTGAAACAAATAATTGAAGAAAGATCAAACGATTTTTTTCGAGAATTATACGAGAAATTGATATTAGATGGCAGAGAACTAAATGGTGAAGCTAGAAATTTTGACTTTTAAAGATATAATACTTATCTTAAAATTTAATTGCCTGTTAAGTTTATTATTTCTTGTTAGCCTCAGTGTGCTCGCTTTGATGCTTTTAGATATCTGGCTTTAAAACCAATTGTCTCAATAGTCCTCAATATTTCACGTTAAGTAAGTATATTAGAGATTATACCGATTAAGATTTTATATTTTTTTAAGGGAATAAAAAGTCATTAAAATCAATCATTTTGATACGCAAAAAAATTAAAATAATGCACCTGTTTCTTAATCGGTATAAACTCTATTAATTGACGAAGAAATAATTGACTTAAAAGCAGTAAATGAAGTGTTGATAGCAATAAATGAAAGTAAAAACAAATACAGATAAAAACAAAGAATTTTTGAGAGAGCTGGGATTGACGACGATTTAATAATCGAAGATTTAATACACTTGCAACTAACAAGGAAGCAGTCGTGAGTAGTTTGCTGCTGTTGTGAGTAAATGTATGATTATACTTGTTGTGAGCATTGATTTACTTAATAGCAGATTTGAAATTCTCTTTTGATTGTTTGTGGTTTTTTGATGTATAAAGCGTATAATGAGCAAAATGATAAGTATTCTCCTGTGAATTTATTGCAAGCATTGGTGCAACATTGTCAAAACACGTGCGGCGTTGTCAATTCTCTATCAATTCAACAACAGACGGTGTTGTTTTTTT
>JBAXLO010000217.1:0-7327 GCA_037134755.1 Bacteroidota bacterium
ATGGTGTTACTATTAAATATACAACTGATGGAAGCACACCAACACAAAACAATGGTTCTTTATATGGCAGTGCAATTAATGTTTCATCAACATCTACATTAAGAGCTATAGCTTATAAAACAGGTATGGCTGATAGTGATCCCTCAAGCGCTGCTTACACAATTCAATTCTTAACAGTAGCTGATCCTACTTTTACACCTTTAGCAGGAACTTATTCAACAGCTCAAAGTGTAACTATAGCTACCACAACTTCAGGAGCTAGTATCAAATATACTACAGATGGATCTACACCAAGTGATGTTAATGGTTTAGCTTATTTAGGAGCTATAAATATTGCAGCAAATACTTCTTTGAAAGCAATTGCTTATAAAACAAATATGTTAAATAGTAATGTTGCTTCAAGTGCTTATACTTTAAAAACTGTTGTTCCTGTAATGAGTATCTTAACAGGTACATATAATGTTCCTCAAACAGTAACTTTGTCAACTACAACAAGTGGAGCTATCATTAAATATACAATCGATGGAAGTGTACCAAGCCAAAATAATGGCACAGTTTATTCGGGTGCTATTGCAATAAATACTACAGCAACTCTTAAAGCAATAGCTTATAAAGCAGGTTGGAACGATAGTGATATAGCTTCAGAAACATACACCATACAATTATTAACTGTAGCTGTTCCTACTTTTAATACTTTAGCAGGAACTTATACTACAGCTCAAAGTGTAACTATAACTACAACAACTCCAGGAGCAACTATTAGATATACTACTGACGGTTCTATCCCAGATGATCTTAACGGGAAGTTATATGTTAGTGCAATTAGTATTGCAGCTAATACAACTTTAAAAGCATGTGCTTCTAAAACAAATATGATTAACAGTAATCTTGTTTCCGCTGATTATCTTATTAAATGTATTGCTCCAACAGTAGATGTTCCTGCCGGAATTTACATAAATGCTCAATCTGTTTCATTAACAACTACTACCACTGGTGCTACCATTAAATACACAACTGATGGAAGTACTCCTAGCCAAAGCAATGGTACTGTTTATTCAAGTGCTATTAATATTAATTCAAACATTACACTTAAAGCGATAGCTTTCCAAAATGGATTAACTAATAGCGATCCACTTTCTGCAAGCTATACTATAACTCATGATACAGATGGTGACGGTGTTGTTGACAGTGAAGATGCTTATCCAAATGATTCAACACGTGCTTTTAACAATCTTTATCCTGCCGAAGCTACAAGTACTTTAGCATTCGAAGATGAATGGCCATCTAAAGGCGATTATGATGTAAATGATGTAGTAGTAGAATATCAATTTAAAAATGTTGTGAACTCACACAATCAACTTGTAGAAACATTTGCAACCTTTACTTTAAAAGCTTCAGGTGCTAGTTACAATAACGGATTTGGATTCCAATTATCAACTAACGACATACCTGCCTCAGCAATTACAGTTACAGGTTCAGATATTAAGGAAAGTTACATAATGTTAGGAGCTAACGGAACCGAACAAGGACAAAGCAAGCCTACAATGATTGTATTTGATAATGCTTATAAGGTTTTACAATATTCAGGCAGTGGTTTAGGGTTCAATACTACTCCCGGTGCACCTTATGCAACTCCTGTAACAATTACTTTGCACATAATCTACACTCCTTATACTTATACTGAACAACAATTGGATATTGCTCACTTCAATCCTTTTATTATCGTTAATAAAGTTAGAGGTAGAGAAGTACATTTACCTGATTATGCTCCTACATCATTAGCTAATACAGCTTTATTTGGTACTGGTGATGATAAATCAAATCTTGCTCAAGGCAGATATTATAAGACAGCTAATAACCTGCCATGGGCTCTTAACTTATCAAGTAGTTTTGCTTATCCTAACGAAAAGGTTGAAATAACTAAAGCTTATCTCCACTTTGTTGATTGGGTTTTAAGTAATGGAACTGATTATATTGATTGGTACACAAATACTGCTCCGGGATATAGAAATAATAGCAATATCTATTCAAAAGCTAAATAATAAAGAAGAATACATTTTAATTGATTATAGTTTATTCAGAGGCTAGCCCAAAAGGCTAGCCTCTTTTTTTTGTTTCATTACCGAAATGTTTCTTTTGAAGTGTTTTGATTTATTAATCTCCTAATGTTTTAATAATATCAATATTCTTTTCGTTTAAATGATAAAGATATATATCCTCTGAACGTTTAGTGGTCAAACCAAGTAATTTCATAACATATTTAACATCTATACATTTCTCAAGCAGATGTATTGCAAAGCTGTGACGTAAAGTTTGCAAGGTCGCTTTTTTATCAATCTTGCTCAGCTTTATAATTTGTATAAAAGCTACCTCCAAACTTCTTTTATTAAATAAAACATCATCTTTCCAATTAAAAAGCAAGTCGTTCGGTTCATATAAATCTTTGCATTCTTTAATTAATTGTATTATTTCATCCGAAACCTGTAGGTTTCTCACAAACTTATTGTTTTTATCATAAAGCTCAATAGTCTTTTTATGGGGATGTATATGTCTTAATTCCAAATGTAATATCTGCGAAGGCTTAGCTCCACAATAATATACCAACATAAAAAAGCATTTATGACGGACATTTAAAGTTAGACTGAAAATTAATTTGATTTCTTCTTTGGTTAGTATTATCGGGGTTTTATTAATCTGAAAAAGATGAATAATCTTTAATATTTTAAAATCTTTGCCCAGATATCCATTATAGAATGCATCAAAAGCATCAAATAAATGCTCTCTTTTATACTTAGTAAGTTTGTTTTTTATGACTTTTTTATTAATATATTCAATAATTTTGTCTTCCTCTTCTTCAGTAATGCACTTGCTACACTCTGATTGATATTCATTAATATAATCTTTGAATATAGATTGCTTGCTTTGATTATGTCTTTCTTTAGCAAGATAAATATTAAATGCAGGGATGTGGCTATTCAAAGTAGTTTTCATTTATTTTTTTCGTTTTATAGTGCAAAGATACTCTATATAGTTGAAGAAATAAAAATAATCGTACATCTGTTAGTAATTTTACCACTTCAAATAATAAATAATTTAGTGTTAATTAAAATAAAAATAAAATGCCAGATCAACCCACAATTGTAATCGTAATTTTACCAGTAGATTTAGCTAAAGATTTAGCTCTTTTAAAAGCATTTGGCGATGCTTTACCTGATGAACTAATTAATTTAACTATGGGACAAAGAAAATCAATTATTAAAATGGCTGACAAATCAGTAGCCTTTTGTGAAAAAGCTTATGATTTTGCTAAAATTAATCCTGATTTATGTCCAAATTATGTAGATTTAACAGCTATGAAGCAAGACATTGATGCTTATAGTTCGTTAAACACTATTTATCGTTCGGCAGTAGTTATTACATCTAAATTAGATGATAGTTCTATGCAAGTTGGTAGTCAAGCTTATGAAGCTGCACTATCTATTTATACGACAGTAAAAGATGCTGCCCGTAGAAACATTTCGGGAGCTAAAGAAGCTGAATTAGAACTTAAAAAACGTTTCCCACATGTAAAACAAAAAGCAACACCAGTAGTTATTCCTTAAAAAAGTATTTGAGCTTAAGTTTAAAATCTAAAAATAAAGCATTCTTACCAATAATTATCAATGTCTGTAGCAGATCAAAGATATTTATTTTAAGAATGCTTTTTCTTTTTATATAAGCGTTTAGGTTAGGAAGTACATCGTTTAGGTAATAAGGTTCGGCGTTTAGGTAAATACCCACAACGTTTAGCATAATACCCACAACGTTTAGCATAATACCCACAACGTTTAGCATAATACCCACAACATTTAGGTAAATACCCACAACGTTTAGCATAATACCCACAACGTTTAAGTAAAAACCCACAAAGTTTAGGTAAAAAACCACAACGTTTAGGATAAAAGTGACAACGTTTAGGTATTTCTCGAAAATCAATGATTAATAAAGTGCTTAATTGCAAACCCGAAGATGCCCTTAACGGGACTACTGTTTTAAATACTGTTGCTTTGATGAAAGGTGCTTCTATACTAAGAGTTCATGATGTAAAAGAAGCGATGGAGATGGTGAAGTTGGTAGGGAGTCTTGATATTCTTAAATAATATATTTCTATAAAAAAAGAAGCCCCATTATTAATTCGTAATAATGGGGCTTCTTATTATATATATTGTAAAAAACTTAAAGTACGTGAACGGCTTTAAGTATTTCTTTACCTATCTCGATAGCTTTTTCATTCTCCGGTATCAATTTATGATGACGTGCAGGTAATGATTTTTCTAAACCTTTATGTATAAATTCAGGTTGAATTAAAGGTTTAAGCTTTAGAAAACCACCCAAAACAATCATATTAAACACTTTCATCATGCCTAGTTTAGCAGCTTCGTCAGCAGCTTCTACAGAATAGATATTAATATCTTTACGGGTAGGATGATGTGTAATACCATTAGGATCATATATCAAAAGACCACCGGGCTTAACAGTATGCTCAAACTTATCCATTGATTGTTGGTTAAGGATGATAGCAGTATCAAAACTGTTAACAATAGGAGAACTTATACGTTCGTCACTTAATACTACCGTAACATTTGCTGTACCACCTCGCATTTCAGGACCATAAGAAGGCATCCAACTTACTTCCTGATTTTGCATAATACCGGAGTATGCAAGTATCTTACCCATCGATAACACACCTTGTCCACCAAAACCGGCTATAATTATTTCTTCAGTCATAACTTATTTTTTTAATAGATTACAATATTACTTAACTATTAACTGACCATCAACTTTAATATCTCCTAATTGATAGAATGGGAACATGTTTTCTTCCATCCATTTATTAGATTGAACAGGAGTCATCTTCCAACCCGAATTACAATTAGATACTATTTCGATAAACGACACACCTTTGTTTAGATGTTGGTTTTCGAATGCTTTTCTGATTGCTTTCTTAGCTTTGCGAACGGCACCCGGTGTATGCACTGAATGACGTGTTACAAAATAAGTTCCGGGTAACTGAGCTACAAGTTCAGTCATCTTTAAAGGATTTCCCATTATCTCTACATCTCTACCATAAGGACATGTAGAAGCCTTCATGTTAGGTAATGTAGTAGGCGCCATCTGACCACCTGTCATACCATAAATACCATTATTAATAAATATAATAGTAATGTTTTCGCCACGATTACAAGCATGAATAGTTTCAGCAGTCCCGATAGCAGCTAAATCGCCATCACCCTGATAAGTGAATACATATTTCTCAGGGAATAATCTTTTAACAGCAGTTGCCAAAGCAGGAGCTCTGCCGTGAGCAGCTTGTTGCATATCAATATTCATGAACTCATATGCAAGTACCGAACAACCAACAGGTGCTATACCGATAACTTTATCCTGAGCATCCATTTCTTCGAGAACTTCCATCGTAATACGGTGAGCAGTACCATGACCACAACCGGGGCAGTAACTTAATGCCTTATCTGTAAGAAGAGGTGTTTTTTTATAAACAATATTTTCTTCTTTACGAATGTCTTCTTTTGTTATAATATCTGACATAACTTAACCTCCTATTATTTGTTTTTGTAAAGCAACTACCACTTCATCAGGTGTTGGAACGATACCTCCAAAACGTCCGAAATGTTCAACTTTAACTTTGCATTCAACTGCTAATTTAACATCTTCAATCATCTGACCTAAACTCATTTCAACACATAAAATACCTTTAACATGACTTGTGTGTGCTAACAAAGGTTTCTTTGGGAAAGGGAAAAGAGTGATAGGACGTAGCAAACCTACTTTTAAACCTTTGGCTCTGCACAATGTAACTACCTTTTGGCAGATACGTGCACTCGAACCGTAAGCTACTAATAAATAGTCAGCATCATCACATTGAAATTCTTCATATCTTACTTCGTTTTCTTCCATTGCAAGATATTTATCACGTAAGTGAGCTACATGTTTTTCTTGTTTTAAAGAATCTAAATCTAATGAAGTTATGATGTTTCTTTCTCTGTCTTTAGTTTTACCTGTAGTTGCCCAAGGAGTATTCTTTATAATTTCAGCTTCAGTAGATCTTGGAACTTGTGGATCCAATTCTACCTTTTCCATCATCTGACCAATAACTCCATCAGATAAAATAAGTGCAGGGTTACGATATTTAAATGCTAATTCGAATCCTAGTTTAGCAAAGTCTGCCATTTCCTGAACGGAAGCAGGTGCTAAAACTATTAAACGATAATCACCATGACCTCCACCTTTTGTTGATTGGAAATAATCTGATTGAGATGGCTGTATAGTTCCCAAACCAGGGCCGCCACGTACTACATTAACTAATAAACAAGGCAATTCGGCTCCGGCCAGATAAGATATACCTTCTTGTTTTAAACTCATACCTGGACTTGAGGATGAGGTCATCACTTTTTTACCACAACAAGCACCACCATAAACCATGTTTATAGCAGCAACTTCACTTTCGGCCTGCAAAACAACCATTCCGGTAGTTTCGTAAGGTCTTTGAGCCATTAGGTATTCCAATATCTCTGATTGAGGAGTAATTGGATAACCGAAATAACCATCACAACCGGCTCTGATAGCAGCTTCTGCCACTGCTTCGTTGCCTTTCATTAACTTCAGTTCTTTCATTACAGTATTATTTTTTCTGTTAATACAATTATAACTTTACTCTATAGACGGTAATTACACCATCCGGACACACTACAGCGCAATTTGTACATCCGGTGCAGTCGTCATTTACGGTTTCGGCATAGTGATAGCCTTTACCATTTACATTCTTTGCCATTGCTATTGTGTCGCTTGGGCATGTTTCGATACATAGTTCACAGCCTTTGCATTTTTCAATATCAACTACAATGTCGCCCTTTACTTTTGCCATCTTTTGATGATTTATATTATTAATTTCCTGATAAAAATCCACTCCAATATCAGGCAACGAAATTAGAGAAAATTAATGAAATAGAAGCTATGTTTTATGATATATTTTTAACATTAATTTAAGAAAGATGATAAAGCAGTATCTATCAAAGGAATTTATTTAATTATGAATTATAAATTATGAATTATGAATGGATGTATTTTGATTGTGAACCCAAATCTATTTAATACCTTTCATTTTATAAGATTTTAAGGTTGTAGTAAGTGTATTAAATACGTAAATAAGTAGTTATACGAACAAATTAGTTTAATGATCCCACATTTTCGTTACTGCGTTCAACAATTACGTTCGTGCTTCCAACAACGTCGTTCATGCGTTCAACAATTACGTTCGTGCTTCCAACAA
>JBAXLO010000218.1:0-7281 GCA_037134755.1 Bacteroidota bacterium
GTTACATTTTAGAATGTACCCAAATAAATGAAACCGGAGGAGAAGATAAAGTAACAGAGAGGAGAATAACAAATGCTCATTCTAAATTAACAGGCTTCATTTCAGGAGCTAAGTACTCATTCAGGGCTATGCCTATTTTCGCAAACAATTTAATGGGAGGTTATACACCATCAGTTGTATTAAGAATCAACTAAAAATCAATTAACAATTAACAATTAATAATTAATAATTAATAATTAATAATAGAAAATATCATAATTCTTAATAAAAAGACCTTCATCATTAAAGTGGTGGAGGTTTTTTTGATTACCTAATAGCCTAAACAGCTAAAAGCCCTGTCTTCAACTTTAGGCATTTCAAACTCCAAACTTTAGGCACTATTTATTTCCTAAAAGTCTAAAAGTCTAAACAGCTAAAAGCCCTGTCTTCAATTTTAGGCACTTCAAACTTCAAACTTTAGGCACTATTTATATTCTTAAATCACCAAATCACTAAATCACCAAATCACCAAATACATTTCGTAATTATTAATTCTTTTCTTCAAATAACACCCATTACCAAAAACAAATCGTATCTTTGTACTTTATTTCTTATCAAGAAGTGCGATTATTTATCTCTAAAAAAGAAACACATCCTTACTTTTTGTAAGTTTCGGAATTAAGTAATGTATTATAATCATAGATAATGAAAACAAAAAAAGAAGTTACACCTTTAGTTAAGAGCAGTGTAGTTGCTAAAGTTACTACTAATAATCCTATTAAAACTGATGATTTTCCTATAGTGGCTATAGGTGCTTCGGCAGGAGGACTGGAAGCATTGGAGCAGTTTTTTGCAAATATGCCTAAAGATAATGGGATGGCTTTTGTTGTTATTCAGCATTTAGACCCTACACATGTAGGTATGATGCCGGAGTTGTTGCAAAGGTTTACTACTATGAAGGTATGCCAGGCTACCGACCGGCTTAAAGTTAAGTGCAACAGTGTATATGTGATACCTCCCAACAAAAGTATGCAGATATTAAATAGAACGCTTTATTTGTTTGATCCTATTGAAATGCGTGGATTACGATTGCCTATAGACATTTTCTTTCGCTCGCTTGCCGACGATAGAGAAGAAAAAAGCATAGGTATTATCCTTTCGGGGATGGGTTCGGATGGCAGTTTGGGCGTTAAAGCTATTAAAGAAAAAAATGGGATGGTGCTGGTGCAAACTCCTTCTGCTGCCAAATTTGATGGCATGCCACACAGTGCAGTACAAGCCGTGGTTGCTGATATTATAGCCTCTGCTGAAGAATTGCCTTCAAAACTTATAGCATTCCTTAAGTATAATCCTATAATTATTAATAAAGAGGGAGAAATAGATAGTCATTCGTTAAGTAATCTAGAGAAAATTATTTTATTGCTTCGCGAACAAACCGGCAACGACTTTTCGTTGTATAAAAAGAATACCATCATGCGTCGTATCGAAAGACGTAAGGGGATACATCAAATAGATAAACTACAAAATTATGTTCGCTTTTGTCAGGAAAACCCTGCTGAAGTAAAAATACTTTTCAAAGAGCTGCTAATTGGTGTTACTAGTTTCTTTAGAGATGATGATGTATGGGAAACACTTAAAGAGAAAATACTCCCTGCTTTTATTGAACAATTTACGGATGGTCACACCATTAGAGCCTGGGTAGTAGCCTGCTCAACAGGAGAAGAAGCCTATTCGCTTGCAATTCTTTTTTATGAAATGATGGAAAGAATGAAGAACCGAAAAAGTCTTACTTTGCAGATATTTGCAACTGATATTGATAGCGATGCAATAGAAATTGCCCGAAGAGGAGTGTTTTCATCAAACATTGTTTCAAGTATATCACAAGAAAGGCTTAACAGGTTTTTTACTTTAGAAAGTGATAATTATCGTGTAAATACAGCTATCCGCGAGATGATAGTATTTGCACCACAAAATATAATTAAAGACCCTCCTTTTACTAAACTGGATATGCTATTTTGCAGAAACATGTTGATATATATGGAACCTGAGTTGCAGAAAAAGATTATTAGTTTATTTAATTATAGCCTTAAACCGGAAGGAATAATGATACTTGGCACTGCCGAAACTCTTGGTAAAAACAATTTTGGTTTCGAAGAAACTAATCATAAATTAAAAATATACAAACGTAGTTCTACATTTTTAGCTAATGAACTTGTTAATTTTCCTAGTTCATTTAGCCGAGTTAAAAACGAAACTACTCCAACAGATCCACCAACTAAAGTTGTTGATAATATACAGATTGTCACAGATCAGATTTTACTCCAACGATTTGCACCTGCAAGCGTGTTGGTAAACGAAAAAGGAGATATTATTTATATAACAGGCAAAACAGGTAAATATCTGGAACCTGTTGCCGGCAAAGCTAACTGGAATATTTATTCGATGGCACGCGAAGGTTTACGACAAGAACTACCCTCAGCTTTTAGGAAAGTTGCTAAGAGTAATGATGCAATAGTATTGAACAATATAAAAGTTGGCACTAATGGAGGCACTCAATTTGTTGATGTTACTGTGCAACGTATTCTAAATCCTGATGCTATCAAAGGGATGATAATAGTTGTGTTTACAGATGTGCCTGCTGTAGTTATAAATGAAACACAGAATCAGAAAGTAGTTACCCGCTATTCTAAAGGTAAATTAAAAGAAATAGAATTAGAACTTCAACGTAGCTACGAAAACCTACAAAGTACAAGAGAAGAGATGCAAACATCTCAGGAAGAATTAAAATCAACTAACGAAGAGCTGCAATCAACCAACGAGGAGCTACAATCAACCAACGAAGAACTTACAACCAGCAAAGAAGAAATGCAGAGCCTTAACGAAGAACTTCAGACCGTAAATGCTGAACTTCAGAGCAAGGTAAATGATTTTGTGCAAGCTAATAATGATATGAAAAACTTGCTCAACAGTACCGAAATAGCTACACTATTTCTTGATAAGGAGCTAAACATAAGAAGATACACTGATAGTGCCATTAATATTATAAAATTGCGTCAAACAGATATTGGCCGACCATTTACTGATTTGGTTAGCGATTTGCAATATCCCGAAATAGGTAATGATGCATTAAACGTTCTAAAAACCTTGATGACGATAGAAACAGTAATTGCAACTACCGATGGAAGGTGGTTTACTGTAAGGATAATGCCATATCGTACTTTAGATGATCATATAAACGGATTAGTAATAACATTTAATGACATAACTATTGCTGTAAAAGCAAAGGAAGAATTAAGTATTTCGGAAACAAGATATCGCCGTTTGTTCGAAACTTCGCAAGATGGTATGCTTATACTTGATGCTGTTACAGGCAAGATTATGGATGTTAATCCTTATTTAATTAAGATGCTTGGCTATTCGCAAGAACAGTTTCTTGAAAAAGCTATTTGGGAAATAGGCACTTTTAAAGATATAGTAGCTAACAAAGATAAGTTTCATGAGTTGCAGCAAAATGAATTTGTGCGTTACGAAAACTTACCGCTCGAAACAGCAGATGCACGAAAAATAAATGTTGAATTTGTAAGTAATATGTATTTGGTAGGGAACTTAAAGGTAGTTCAATGCCAGATAAGAGAGAAGTTGTAAGTTAAAAGTTATAAATTATAAATTATTAGTTATAAGTTGTTGGTTATTTAATAATAATAAACATGAAAAAAGAATATAAGTCAGCAGCAGTTAGTCTTCGTCAGAAGGCAGAGGAAATATATAAAAAAGGAAAGCTTAAACAAACAGTTCTTCTTTCTGATTTAGATCAATTAAAACTTATTCATGAGTTGGAGGTTCATCAAATAGAACTGGAGTTGCAAAACGAAGAACTTATGTTGGCTAAAGAGCAAGCAGAAGTAGCTACTGACAGGTATACTGACTTGTATGATTTTGCACCTTCAGGTTATTTTACATTATCAAAAGAAGGTATTATTATTGAATTAAATCTTCTTGGTGCAAAGATGCTTGGTAATGATCGCTCAAATTTAATTAATAAGAGGTTCGGGTTGTTTATTACCGATGATTCCAAACCAATCTACAATCAATTTCTTTGGAACATTTTTAAAAGTAAGAAGAATGAATCATGTGAGATTACAATTACAGTAGATACTATTGAATCTTACTTTTATATAACGGCTATTGTTGACCAAAAGAATGAGGAATGCTTTTTAACTATGATTGATATAACGGAGCGTAAGCAAAATGAAAAAGCACTCATACAAAGCAATTATTTAAATTTATCGTTATTACATACTATCCCTTTTGGAATTGACATCATAGACGAGGAAGGAACTATACTTTATCAGAATGATACTTTTAAAAATATATTTAACAATAATGTACTTGGTTGTAAATGCTGGACTACTTACCGTGATGATAAAACACAATGCAACAATTGTCCTTTATTTACAGGTTTTGACGAAGGGCAAACTGAGACTATTGAAGTAGCAGGAGTATTGGGAGGAAAGATATTCGAAATTACTCATACAGGCATGATTTATAAAGGCAAGAAAGCAATTCTTGAAATATTTCATGATATAACTGAACGTAAATTATCAGAGGCTCTATTTAAGGATATAATTGAAAAAAATCCAATGTCAATACAAATCTTAAATATGGAGGGATATGAAATTCAAGCAAATTCTGCACATAATAATCTTTTTGGTGTAAAACCTCCATCTAACTACTCTATTTTTCAAGACAAACAGTTATTACAACAAGGATTTGAAGAATTGTTTGAACAGATCAAAAAAGGAGAAATTGTTTACTTCCCTGATTCATATTACAATGTTCATGATATTGATCCAACATTTCCGAATCATCCTGTTTGGGTAAAAGCTATCGGCTTTACTTTGAATGATAACAAAGGAACTCCGGAAAAAATAGTTATAATTCATGAAAATATCACTGAAAGCAAACATGCTAATGAATTGTTAGATGAAATAATAGAACAAAATCCAATATCAATTCAAATAGTAGATAAAGATGGGCATACTTTAAAAGTGAATTCGGCTTTTACTAAACTCTTTGGAGCTATACCTCCAGAAGATTTTTCTATTTTTGAAGATCTTAAAGAAAAAGGATTTAAAGATTTAATTCAACAAGTAAGTGAAGGTAAAACTATTCATTTCCCTGATGTGTTTTATAATATTCATGACACCAACCCAGAACTCCCTGATATGCCTGTTTGGATAAAAGCCATTCTTTTTCCTTTAAAAGATAACTATGGGAAACCTGAACATTTTATATTTATGCACGAGAATATTACTGAACGTAAACAAAATGAAAAAGCTTTATTGTTGAGTGAGAAGAAATATAAATACCTTGTATGGGATATGCAAGTTGGGTTATTGATACAAGGGCCAAAAGCAGAGATATTGTTGAGTAATAATAAAGCTTTAGAACTACTTGGTATTACTGAAGACCAGCTTTTAGGTAAAACTTCTTTCGATCCAGACTGGAATGTAATACATGAAGATGGCTCTGCATTTCTAGGCGACACACATCCGGTACCACAGGCTATAGCCACGTGCAAATCGGTAGAGAATGTAATAATGGGAGTATATCGACCGTCAATTGGTGATAGAATATGGTTGCTAGTAAGTACCGAGCCACAATTACATGATGATGGCACTATAGAACAAGTAGTATGTTCTTTTATAGATATTACAGAACTTAAGAATGCAGAGGAGTCATTACTTGAAAATGATAAAAGAATAAATGATATAATATATAGTATTGGCGACTGGGTTTGGGAAGTTGACGAAAACGGAGTTTATACTTATAGTTCTAACAAAGGTAATGAGATAATAGGCTATACTTCCGAAGAAATTATAGGCAAAACACCTTTTGACTTTATGCTACCGGAAGAAGCTAAGAGAATTGCTCCGATATTTACAGAAATTGTTAATAAGAAAGCTCCTATTAAAGATTTAGAGAATTGGAATATTAAAAAAGATGGCACTAAAATATGTTTACTTACTAATGGAGTGCCTGTATTAGATAAAGATGGTAATTTGAAGGGATATCGTGGTGTTGACAAAGACATTACAAATAGAATGATTTTAGAACACAATCTAATAGCTGCAAAATTAAAAGCCGAAGAAAGTGATCGTAAGTATAGACTTATATTTAATTCGACTGATACTGCTAATTCTATTTTTGATAATAAATGTAATTTAATAATTCAGAATAAAATATCACAGGAATTTCTAGGAGTGAGAGAGAATGAAGGGATAGGAAAATCAGTATTTGAAATTTTTGGTCAGCAATCTGGTAAAGCAGTTTACGAGCGAATGAATAGAGTATTAAATACGGGAATTCCTGAAATGTTTGAAACAGAATTTGATTTAATTACCGGTAAGAATTGGTTTAGATCAACTTATTATCCTATTTTAGATGAAAATAAAGAAGTGAATTCAGTTCAGGTAATCTCACAGAATATTACAGAAATAAAAAAAGCTCAGCAAGAATTAATAACAGCTAAAGATAGAGCTGAAGAAAGTGATAGACTTAAGTCAGCTTTCCTGGCTAATATGAGCCATGAAATCCGCACACCCATGAATGGTATTCTTGGTTTTGCTGACCTACTTAAAGAACCTATGCTTTCGGATGATCAACAAAAACACTACATAAGTATCATCGAAAAAAGTGGTCGTCGTATGCTAAATCTCATTAATGATATTATTACTATTTCGAAAATTGAATCCGGTTCAAAAGATGTTGTTATTTCAGAAATCAATGTAAATGAAATAATGGAATACATCTTTACATTCTTTACACCTGAAACTGAGAAAAAAGGGATACTACTATCGAATAAAAAGACTTTATCTGATAATGCACTTATTTTTAATACTGATAAAGAGAAATTATATGGAATTTTAACGAATCTTGTTAAGAATGCAATTAAGTTTACTGATTATGGTAGCATTGAAATGGGATATAGTATTACTAGCTCTCCATCTGAACAACAAGTATTGAAATTTTATGTAAAAGATACTGGTATTGGAATCCCGAAAGACAGGCAAGAGGCAATTTTCGAACGATTTATTCAAGCAGATATCGAAAGTAAGCAGGCTCGTCAAGGTGCTGGCTTGGGTTTATCTATTGCTAAAGCATATATTGAACAATTAGGAGGTGAAATCTGGCTTGAAAGCGAAGAGGGAATTGGGTCATCCTTCTATTTTACAATTCCAGATAACAAGCAAAAAGAAGAGCCAATTGCTAATGATGCTAATCTTGGGAAAGTAGAATTAA
>JBAXLO010000219.1:0-7262 GCA_037134755.1 Bacteroidota bacterium
GATTTACATATTTTTCATTGATTAATATCATTTTCTTATTTTTTTACAAAGATACTAATAATTTTTGTTTCCAATTCGTAATTCGTAATTTTTAATTCGTAATTGATTTATATTTATAACCAAAACTCGGGTTTAAAATTAATTGAAGAAAAGAATGTGCAATGATTCAACCTAAGTCCGCACGTGCGGACTTAGGTTTTTTTTATTTTTATGATAATGATTTTTATATTTATAACCGAAGTCAGGGTTTAAATATAAATGAAGTTAATACAAAAGGCTAGTATCATTACAATACTAACCTTTTGTTAATGTATGTTTAATTCATTTTGTTATTAAAAAAAACTCCATTGCTAATGAGCATGTATTTGGAACAGGCTACTTTGGTTCAATATAATTATCATGTATTATTGACTTTATCTTATGATATAATTGACCAATTGGTTGTTCATACATATTTGATTCTAGTTTCTTTAAGTCAATATTAAAATCAACCAAATTCATATAACCATCGAGTACTCTTTCTAATTCACGTTGCTTTTCTGAACCATCTAATGTTACTTTGACTGAATAATAAACACCTTTTAACTCGTTTCTTAACTGAGATGTATTTTTGTACTCTTCAAATGCATCATTATCTCGTCCTTCCTCAAGATAATAATAAATCATCCTATTAAGTTGTAGATTTAATAATGTTGCAAGTTTAATAAATTGAGCAACCATTTCTTTTAAATCATTTATTTTATTATGCTCCCTCTCAATTATCTTTTTTTCTCTTTCTAAATCTCTATTAGCCTGAATTTGTTGACTCAGATTGTTTTCCGATACTTTTAATTGATTTTCGAGATTTATTCTACTTCGACGTGTACCAATTAATGTAGTAATCAAAGTGCCAATTAATGCAACAATAGCAACTATAACAACACCGTATTTATCCATAGGTGTTCGTTCTTTACTTTCTAATTTTTCAGTTATTTTATCCTCGAGATTTTTTGAAAGTGTAAATTCAATCTTTTGTACTTTAGAATCAATAGAAGTAGCAACTTTCTCAATTTTTGATTTTTCAGAATTTAATATTTTCTGCTTTTCTTGACTATTAATGTTTGTTAAGAACCCTATTAATAAGATAATCAATAAAATTTGTCTCATTGTTTTATTATTTTAGTGTTAATAAATTAAAAAAACAAAGCAGGTATTATCCGCCTTGTAGATTATTATTTATTTTTTATTACTTTAAATGTTTGTTTTACATTATTGCCTATACTTAATAGATAAATACCTCCAGATAAATCACCAAGTTCTATTGTTGAAGTCTCTATATTTAGTTTGCCTGATAAGACTGTTTTACCAATTTGATCTGTAATAGTAAAGATAGAACCAATAAGATTTGTATTTATCTCAACATTTATTTTACTATATGCAGGATTAGGATAAACTTTAAATAAATTATTATTCACATTTTCTTCTATTCCTGTTAAATCAACATTTGTAACTGTTGATATTGATTTACATCCATAAGTATTAGCAACCTGTACCTGATAAAAACCCGAAACAGTTACATTATAAAATTGTGATGTAGCACTAGGAATAGGATTTCCATTAGAGAACCATTGATTATTAGTTACAGAACTTGACATTAATAAACTCCCATTTTGTGCAATAGTTGGAATAGTAGGGACGGGATTAACTGTAACAATTAAACTGTCTTTTGCTGTGCACCCATTATATGCTAAAGTTACTATATATGTTGTAGTATTACTAGGTGTAAAAGGTATACCTTGTACAACTCCATTATTCCATGCATATGAATTACCACCTGTAGCATTTAAAACAATAGTATCACCATAACAAACTATTTTATTAGTACCAGCATATACAGTTAATGGTATTACATTTATTTTAAGACTATCTACTTTTATCCCACATCCATTATTTGGATTTAAGCTGACAATAAAGGTTGTTGTTGTATTAGGAGAAACTTTCGGATTAATTATATTAGAGTTGGAAATCCCGTTTGTTGGAGACCAGCTATATATATAATTCCCATTAATAAAACTGGGGATAGCATTTAACTGGACAGAATCTCCACAGTTTACATTCATATTTATACCAGCATCAACAGTTAATGCATTTACAATTACTTTTACACTATCTATTGATAATAGATTACATCCATTGTTTTGATTTAAACTTACAATATATGTTGTTGTTGTATTAGGAGAAACTTTTGGATTACTAATATTCGGGTTCGAAACTCCAATTTGGGGCAACCAAGTATATGTATAATTACTATTATTGATATTAGGAACAGCATTTAACTGAACTGAATCCCCACAATTTATATTTTTATTTACACCTGCATCTACAGTTATTCCGTTATTTATAATTACTTTGACGCTATCAATATAAATATTACAACCAGTAGTTGCATTTGGTGTTATTGTAACTTTATAAGTTGTATTAGCATTAGCTTTAGCAATAGGATTTGAGATAATTGGATTGTTTAGTCCAACTATTGGTTGCCAACTAAATGTTGCATTATCAATATCACTTAGTTTATAAATACTACCAAAACCAGCACCATTAGTACCTGTAACAGCATATCCTGTATTAATGTTAGTAAAATAAACATTTATAAAATTCTCAGTTGTTCCACTTGCTAATGCAATCCATGTTAACCCTGCATCTATAGTCTTTAAAATTGTACCTGCACTACCAAAAACATATCCAGTATTTGCATTTATAAAATAAATAGAAGTTAAAGCTTGAGTTGTACCACTTGTTAAAGATGTCCATGTACTACCTGCATTTGTTGTTTTTAGGATTGTCCCACTACTTCCTACAGCATAACCGGTATTAATATCTGTAAAATAAATAGACCATAAAGGATTAGTTGTTCCACTTGTTAATACATCCCATGTAAGTCCTGCGGTTGTTGTTTTAATTATATGACCATTATTTCCAACTGCATAACCAGTATTAGCATTTGTAAAATAAACAGACTCTAAATTATCATAAATAACAGCACTAAAAGATGTTATAGTGCTCCATGTACTACCAGCATTTGTTGTTTTTATTATTGTTTTGCTATCGCCAACCATGTAACCATTATTTGCATCTGTAAAATAAATAGAACGTAAAATATTAGAAGTTCCACTTGTTAACTGACTCCATGTTAAACCAGCATTTGTTGTTTTAATAATTTTTCCGTTATCTTCTGTTACATATCCAGTATTTGAATCTTTAAAATAAATAGAACGTAAATTATGACTAGTTGTACTATAATCATATGGAATCGAAAATATTTCTGTCCATGAATTACCTGCATCAGTAGTTTTAAAAATTGTACTATTATAATAATTCCCAAGTATATATCCAGTATTAGCATCTGTAAAGTAAATAGAACTTAAAGAACTAGTTGTCCCACTTGTTAATTTAGTCCATGAACTTCCTGCATTTGTAGTTTTTAAAATACCATCTTTACTGGCAATATATCCTGTATTTGCATCAGTAAAATATATAGAATTTAAAAACTGTCCTGTTCCACTTGTCAATGCAGTCCACGTACCACCTGCATTTGTTGTTTTTCTAATTGTTCCATTATATCCAACTACATACCCAGTATTGACATCAGTAAAAAAAATAGATTGCAACCAGTCTGTTGTTCCACTTGTTAATGTAGTCCAGGTAGTACCTCCATCATATGTTTTATAAATTGTACTTGAAGTCTCATAAACGCCATATCCTATATTCTGAGTTGTAAAAAAAACATTAGTCAGATGTGTACTACCACTAGGTAACCAAGTATTACCTGCATCTGTTGTCTTTAAAATTGAATTAGCCCCAGTAACATATCCTGTATCTAAATTTACAAAGTCTATAGATTTCAACCAACTTGTAGTATAACTTGTTATTGGAGTCCAGGTATTACCTGCATTTGTTGTTTTTTTTATTGTCCCATTACTACCAACAACATATCCCGTATTTGCATTTGTAAAACAAACAGATTGTAAAGTTTCAGTAGTACCACTTGTTAATGTACTCCATGTATTACCTGAATTAGTTGTTTTTAGAATTATACCAACATCACCAACTGAATATCCCGTACTATCATTCGTAAAATAAATAGAATACAAAGCATTCGTTGTTCCACTTGTTAAAGTAGTCCATGTACTACCTGCATTTGTTGTCTTTTTGATAGTACCGTTATAACCAACAGCATATCCAGTATTTGCATTTGTATAAAACACATTATAATATATACATCCCTTTAGTATTTTTGTATTATAAAAACTAGAAGATAATTGAGTACTATCACCACAATTGATATATTTAGTTGTTTTATCAACTAAAAAATTGCAGTTTTGTGCCATACTGCTTACCGTAATTGCAAAAGTACAGACTAAAATAATTATTATTTTTTTCATTGTTATTATTAATTTATTAAATTTTTAGTTAATACAATTTTCTTTTTCGTTTATATTTATTTGCATAATATGTAAAAATTAAAATTTCTGTAAATATGATATAAATAAAAGCATATATTTGAACCACAACAAAATAACACTTAATCACACCGCAACATTGGGAGAAAAAGCAACATTTCATTTCTGTCAAATTTATAATCATCACAATACAAGCTGTTGTAAAGAAGAGAAGAATTTGAAGAATAATAGAAAATAATACTACTGCCAAGTTAAAATCTTGTAAGAAACAAAAATGGGATTTTATAGAATGATCATAAATACAAAATATTTTTTTAAATTCATCTTTAAAAGAATCTTTTCTAATTTTATTCACTATTAATTGATCTCTTCTAAGGGTGTAACCATTTATTATTGAGAAGACAACGGGAATAACAAATAAAAATATACTAAAACAACTTGCTAATATGAATAATAAAAGTGATATACAATCTGTCGTTTTTAAGTAATTGGATAAAGTAATACCATAAGCTGTTATACCACTAATTAAAACGCCTAATAATGTAAATATTATTGTTTGTCTATGATTTTCATTTACTGAATATTGTTGACATAAATCTTTTTTAATTTCATTTGCCAATTCGGCTCTAAGCTTTTCTGGTATATCTTCCATAATCTTTAATACTAAATTTTGGTTTTTTAGTTTATCTATAAATATTGCTTTCATATAATTAATTATTTTTTTCACTTTGTACTTTGAACCGATTTATAAATGATATTAAATAAAAAAACGTGGTCTAATTACCCACCGTTGTTGAGACCCGACCAAGAGCCTTGTTACAGATAAAGCAACGACCACGCTATCACGTGGCGTTTGCTTACTATCCTGTAACATTATTGTAATTTGGTCGGTTTCAACAACAGAATTTAGCTAAACGCAATTTCTTAATATAATTAGTACAATATTTATTTCATGCAATTTTTTAATTATTAATAGGTACAAAAGTAATAAAATTTTCTTAAGTACAAATTATTTATAAATTTATTTTCAATATTTCCCATTAGGAAATAAAAAAGACAACTCAACTAATAAATAACGGAGTTGTCTTTAAATTCTTAAATCACTAAATCACAATATCACCAAATCGCCAAATCCACTTGTCTTAAGCCATCGGTGGTGTTGGAGGAACCGGATCAACAGGCGGAATCGGATCAGGAGGTGTACTCCATCCACCAATTACACGTTGGTCATAGTATTCCAACACAAACTCAGGAGCTGTGCCCTCGTAACCGTTCACCAATTTGTCAAGTCTTTGTTTTAATTGAGTATCCACAACTTTATACTCCTTTACCATTTCTTTGTTAGCACTCTTTCCGCCTGTTATTACGGCTTTTCCTTTAGGCGATGCCAACTCAAAAGCATTCACACTAGCTATTTGTATAGCAAGATGTCCTACAGGCATTCCCCATAATATCAAACCTGCTGATACAGGTATTGCATCAGTTCCAATCTGCTTACATCTTGCAATAACTATTGCAACACTCCCATCTTTCAAATCGCTGGGCGAAAAATCAAATTTACCTCTCAATTCATCATCATTTATGCTACTTGCATAAGCCACCCCTGCATCACAGATAGTAGAGGTGTCCTTAATCATTTTATTAAATTTTTGTGCTTTGCCTTTAGTTGCATTATTTGATTTTTTGTTAATCCTGTCCTTTTCTTTTATCATTTTAATGCCATCATCCAAAGCCGCAACCTCTGCTGTAAAGGCTGCTGAAGCTGTCCAAATAATAATGTTTAGCTGTAGAAACAATAGAACTGCTTCATACATCTGTAATTTCCTTAATCGTGGTCTGTTCATTATAAATTTCCTTCCTATTAGTAAATAAATTATTTTAACTGATTAGTAGGCTTATACGAAAGTCCTAAATCGGGTGCAAGTTACAATATATAATTGGTTAAATGCGGATAAAAAAAATAATAATTAAAAATACTTTTAATAAATTTTAATAATAATTTCAATCAGATACATATCAGCTATATACAACTAATTATTTTAGAAAGAAATATTTAATTGTCCCAAATGTCCCCATTGTCCACCTGTATTTAGGTCGCAGCTACGCTGCTTAAAAACATGAATAATTTATTTTCTACAAATAGTTCACCGCTCTGCGGCTTAAAGCAGCGTAGCTGCAACCTATTTGTAGGAATAAAATAGATTGAAGAATCAAAGCAGCATCGCTGCGACCTATTTATAAACGTCACTACTGTCCCATTTGTCCCATTTCTCGTATTCTCTCAAAAGAAATATTTAATTGTCCCAAATGTCCCCATTGTCCATCTTCATTTGTTCCGACCTAAATCACATTTGTTCCGACCTAAATCGCATTTGTTCCGGCATGAATCACGTTTGTTCCGGCATGAATCACGTTTACTCCGACCTAAATCACGTTTACTCCGACATGAATCGCATTTGTTCCGACATGAATCGCATTTGTTCCGACATGAATCGCATTTGTTCCGACCTAAATCGCATTTGCACCGACCTAAATCACATTGATAGCAAAATAAAAATCTACTGAACCCTAATAAGGTTTATATCTTTGGTATACATGCTTTTCTACTAAGGTTAGCGATTAAGAATAAGGTTCTAATAAAAAGAATTAAAAAACTAGAATACTATTAATAAATATACTAAATTTGCACCCGAATTAAACCTGTCTTACTCCCTCCCCTCTTAGGGGAGGGTTGGGGTGGGGTAAATCGGTTGGTGTGAAATCATTTAAATTAAACTATATGAAAAAAGAAGTTCTAGAACTATGGCCTGAACTTATGTG
>JBAXLO010000220.1:0-7218 GCA_037134755.1 Bacteroidota bacterium
TGTTCTCTTATTATGTAGTTTATTCAGATTATATAGGAGAATATTGTGACCCTGTATTCTTAACAGTTCTATAAGGAAGAAGTACTTAGAGTTGGAAGAAAGGCTATTAGCTGTTTAGACTATTAGACTTTTAGAAAAACAAGAGCGACTGTTTTGATAAGGCAGCCGCTCTTTGTTTTCGGACTTTTTCGTAATTCGTAATTGATTCTTACTTCACCGTAATCTCATCAACAAATATCCAAGCCTTGCTTCCTTTGTATGGATGCCACATTGGCAGCTTTTTATCTCCCGTAAGGATAAATTTAATATACCTTGTTGATGTATTCTTAGGTTTAAATGTAAAAGCCTTAATATCTGTAGTGTATTTCAGGTTTGGGTCGGGTTTTAGCTCATCAGCAAACTTATAATTAACACCATCATTAGACAGCATACACACAATTGACTTGGGATGAAGTATCCAGACCTTAGGCAGATGCAGCGTGCTTATCGTAATTTCATTAACCTTTGTAACACTATCCAAATCAACTATTATGCTTGCATCCTTATCTTCCCAGCCCAGCCAGTTTATTTTGTAATCTTCGTTGCCTCTTACCCCATTTGTAAGTAGTTGGGGCCCCAGACCATAATACTTAGGGTCGGGTTCAGGATCACAGATCACTTTTTTCTTAAAAGCTAAGTTGCCTTCAACTTGCACATCAATAGTTCGGAGCGTGCTCTTGTAATAAAACTCAGGAGCAAGCCCACTTTCATTTAAGTTTTGAATAGAATCATTTTTGCAGAGTGCCAAAAAGTCTTCCAGCATCTTATCCATCTCTTTCTTCCTCACATATTTGCCATTCTCTTCCTTATACCAACCTCTTGGGCCAAACAAATCAGATTTAGCTATCTCAATAGCCGAAAACATGATAGGCAAACGTGCAGCTTTAACCCTACCAAGCACATCAGGATTAAGCGCAACTGATTTCTCTGCTCTATTAAAGATGTCAACATACTTTCTCATATTTCCTTCTGATAAAACATTGCGAGCTAACCAAACAGGATTGCCATAGATATCCAAAACAATACCGGCATTTTGGCATTCGCTGTGAAGCATGTCGAAATACTCGTGGATAAAAGGTGCTGCATCACGATAATAGCCATTCATAAAATCGTTAATTATAAAATTATAATTAGCATTAGGATTCCATAGCAGCTTACTAAGCAAATAACACTTCAACTCGCTGAAATTCTCGCTATGCTTTCCGTTGCATTGCTGAAAATGTGCCATCACATGGTTCTTAGTAAAGAATTGAATGTTTGGTTGAAGCGTATTATATAAAGGAAAGGGACCAAATGAATTGGCAAACTGGGTTTCATAATCCCACAACATAATTTTATTGGTGATTTTGCCCCAATCAATAATCTCTTTGCAGAAAGAAGCACTAGAAGTGTCGGTTTCAATAGGTTTGCTGCGGTTAAGTTCGATAGTGCAAAGCGTAATCATAACATTATTTAGAGGTTTTACTTTTAAAGGTGGCTTGCGGGTGTATTGATATGCCAGTGTGGTGATTACCTTATCGGGAAATGCTTTTGCAATCTCATTCACAAACCTGACCATTGCGCCTGAAGGTGAACCCTCTTCCGCATCAATAGCCTTGCACTTGTCGCATTCGCATTGATAGTAGTTATCAGCCTGACTAACCGACCAATATTTGATGCTCGGATGGTTTGTAATCTGTTCTTTAAGGTTATCAATAGTAATCTTAAGCACTTCAGGATTAGACAAACAGAACTGACCCCAAGGAACCCGCTCACCATTAACTAAAGAGAAATATTCAGGATGAGTTTTGAAATATTTATCTGAAGGGATGATGCGAGGCAGCGTATGCACATAATAACCATGATAATTGCCGTCGTTCCAAACGTCTTCTACCTGCGTTATCTTACGGAAATACTGGTACATCGTGTCTTTTGTAAACTCACAATGCACTATCCTGATATCCGATGGTGGAATCTGAGTGTCGTCAATAAAAGGAAGGCTGATAGTCTCCTTATGAGGGATATACTCAACCGATGGCGAATACATGCGACATAGAAGATGATCCTCCAAAAACCCGGTAACCCCATGGATAACCCCTCTACCTGAGCCCCCAAGTATCAATAACTTGGTGTCACTTGTAAAAAGATAGTAACCATCTTCGTCAAGAGTTTTCTTTTTATGTTTTATGATATCATCCTTAGTTCTATTGGTTAACCCGATTAGGATTTCGTACTGTTTAGAGCCTTTATTATCACCAACAATAGGTAATTCGCAACCTGAAATCTTCTTGATGTATTTCTGAAGAATTGTAGCTGCAGTTTGCTCATATGAGCTTGCCTTTTTAGGGATAATTATCCTGTATTCACTTTTGCCCCTGTTGACTAAAGTGATGTTTTGAGCTTTAATAACATTAATGCTGAGGATAAAAAGAATTAAAATAAAAAGTTTCTTTATCATGATGTTGCTATTTATGTGTGCAAAGGTAGGATTATTTTCGTAAAGTACTATAAAATGATAGTATTTGTATATAAAATCAACTTTATAATGAATAAAAACAACTGTTATTCAATACTTATAATCTGTTGAAATAATACGAAAGAAAGTAAGATTCTTTTAATCGAAACGAATATCCTTAACAGATAACTGCAAACTGATTTTACCGTTCCAATCGTTTTCTTCGATGTGATAACAGATAGAAAAAGCCATTCCTTTAGAAATTAAAGGATAATATTCGCCCTGTTGAAAAGCGATGCCACTGTAAGGCAAACTCGATATGTCAGGATGAAAGATAGAGAGTTTCAAATGATTGCTGCCAACGATACGTGAATAACCGGAATCCCTTACATTTTCAGTATAGAAAATAGGAGCAAGGTTATCAGGTCCAAATGGTGCAAATTGTTTTAATACTTTATAAAACTTAGGATTAATATCTGTAAGGATAAGACTGTCGTCGATCTCTATTTCAGGAACAAGCATCTTGTCTTTAATGGTTGAACTGACAACTTCCTCAAAACGATCAATGAAAAGGTTAAGATTTTCAGGCTTCATCGAAAGACCGGCAGCATATTTATGCCCGCCGAAATGCTCAAGCAAGTCGCTGCAAGCTTCAATGGCATCATATACATCAAAGTCTTTCACAGAACGAGCAGAGCCTGTTATAAAACCATTAGATAAAGTCAAAACGATAGTGGGACGGTAGTAAGTTTCTGTTAAACGGGAGGCAACGATGCCAATCACACCCTTATGCCACTCGGGATTATAGACCACCGTACTTTTGCTCTTGCTAAGGAAGTCATCGTTGGCAATATATTCGAGCGCTTGTTGTGTGGCAAAAGTATCAAGACTTTTGCGTTCGATATTATTATTATTAACAAGTGCACCAACTAATAATGCCTCTTCAATATCAGTTGTTACAAGCAACTCAACTGACTTTTTACCTGATTCTATACGTCCGGCAGCATTAATCCTGGGACCAACAAGAAAAACGAGGTCATTAATAGTAAGTTCACGGTTGAAGAAAAAGCCATTGTTTGCAAACTGACCATTCTCTTTGCAAACATTACTATAACGCAATATTGCTTCTATCCCCGGCCTTGGTTTGCTATTAATAATCTTAAGACCATAGAAGGCAAGTATTCTATTTTCACCTGTTATAGGGACAATATCAGAAGCAATACTTACTGCTACAAGATCTAAATAGCTTTCCAATCTTTCGAAGGGAACCTCTCTATGTTGATAAAACGCTTGTGCAAGTTTATAACCTATTCCGCAACCGGAGAGTTCTTTGTAAGGATAACTGCAATCGTCTCTTTTAGGATCTAATACAGCCACCGCTTTTGGTAAATCATCTCCCGGGCGGTGATGATCGCCGATAATGAAATCAATACCTTTTTCAGTAGCATATTCAACTTCATTACTAGCTTTGATACCACAATCAAGAGCAATGATGAGCTTAAAGTTATTCTCTGAAGCGTAATCAATACTCTTTAATGAAATTCCATAACCTTCTTTCTCCCTGTCGGGGATATAGAAATCCAAGTCATAGTAGAACTCTTTTAACACAGAATAGACCAATGCGACGGCACTTGTCCCATCAACATCATAATCACCGTAGATTAATATCTTCTCTTTGTTGGTAATTGCAGTTTCAATACGATTAATTGCCTTATCCATATCTTTCATAAGGAAAGGATCGTGAAGGTCGGAAAGCTGAGGACGGAAGAAGGATTTTGCTTCATCAAAAGTGGTGATGCCACGTTGAGCAAGCAAATTGGCAATATGAAAATCAACACCAAGATCCTTTTGAAGGTTCTTGATAGTTTCCTTATCACCTTGTTTTTTAAACACCCACCTCTTTTCCATAGCTACTTATTAAATCTCGGTAAAGATACTAATAATACCAATTGCAACTGATAGGATATTAATAATTCTTCTTAATAATTATTAAACGATCTTCTTTTATTAAAATGTATCCTGTATTTCGTTTTTAATCACTTCAATTGCAATATCAACGGGGAGTTTATCTATTTGTAATATTATTTCAAATACAGCCTTTGCAAGTTCTGTTGAAGGGGCATTGCTTTCAATATTTGCAGCAGCTTCGTTAATAAGCTTCACCATTTCGTCTTTGGAAGTCTTTACTAGATCCCAAGCTTGTTTAGAGATATATACCTGCTGCGAAAGGTTGTGTTCGTACTCATCGCGGATGGCCTTAACCAAGGTTGATTGCAATTGCTTAACATTCATCCCGGGTATGTTCTCTCTTAGTATTAAGCTTGACGGAGAGATGCGTTCCAACAACAGAATTACACGTTCGTAAGCTTGTAAACGAATAGGTGTAACGAACTTCTGGTTGATTGCCTGGTTGTTCATCTTCATCTCGATAAGGCGATTCCTATGTTCGCTTTCTATAAATTGCTTGATAAGAAAGTATGCTGTAGCAAATACAACCAATGAAGGTAGTATGTATTTTAAGATCTCTAAGATTTCCATATTGTTTTTTATTACCTCACCCTAGCCCTCCCCTAGGAGGGGAGGGAATAAAGGCAAAGGAGATTATATACTATTAATTTTTAATTGTTAATTCTTAATTTATTCCTAGTGCTTTATGATATTCATTTAAGGATGTAATAAGATTAGTCTTAACATGTATAAAGTCATCGACACCGGCAGCTTTAAAGGCTTCGATATGTTCTTTTGGATAACCGGCAACTGTAAGCGTAATCTCATCATTAGCATCTTTAAGTCCTTTGGCAATAGCCGGAACTATCTCTACATATTCTTCATCAGAACTACAGATAACAACGACCTCTGCTTTTGAATCTAAAGCTTCTTTAATTCCTTCTTCTATAGTTTTAAATCCTGCATTGTCGATAATATCATAACCTGCACAACCAAAGAAATTAGTTGCGAAGGTAGCTCGTGCTTTACGCATGGCAAGACTTCCGTAAGTAAACATAAATACAGCAGGTTTCTTATTACCTTCTTCAACGAAGATCTCGGTAGCTAAACGTAGGTCTTCAAAAGCTTCGGAACCTCTGTAAGCAGTAAGCTTTTTGTATTTAGAAGGTTTATCTTCTGTATCATCATTACTATCCTGAATCTTATCAAGCATATTCTCCAATAGGTTTGGATATTGATTAGTGCCAAGTATTGTAACCTTACGATTAGCAATATCCATATCTCTTTGTTGTGCGGTCTTTATAACTTCATCCTGAACAAAACCTGCTTTAACAGCTTCGGCAAAGCCACCAAGTTCTTCAACTTTCTTAAAGAGTTCCCAAGAATAGTTAGCAATAGAATCTGTTAAGTTCTCGATATAATAAGAACCGGCAGAAACATCAACTATCTTATCAAGATAAGCTTCTTCTTTGAGTATTATCTGTTGATTGCGTGCAATCCTATCCGAGAAATCATCCTCATCTTTAAAAGGAGCATCAAAAGGAGTTACACAAATAGAATCAGCACCGCCGATTGCAGCCGACATAGCTTCGGTGGCAGCACGCAACATATTTACGTAAGGATCATAAACAGTCTTATTCCAGTTAGAAGTTGTGTTATTAATGAATATCTGCTTAGCAGCATCGTTTTCAGGTTTGTATTGCTCCACAATCTTAGCCCAAAGCAATCGTGCAGCACGTATCCTTGCTATCTCCATAAAATAATTAGAACCAACTGCAAAGGAGAACTGAAACAAAGGGGTAAGTTCATCAACTTTAAAACCTTTACTTGTTAAACTATATAGATAATCATTAGCGGAAGCTAAAGTAAAAGCCAGCTCCTGAACAATTGAAGAGCCTGCATTGTGGAAATAATGTCCGTTGACTGTTATAACCTTAAAACCAGGAAGAGATTTAATACAACGCTTTACAAGATACTCTGCTTCCACCATATTATTCTCTAAAGTAGTATAGAAATCGCCATGAGTAAGCAGATAGCTGAAAGGATCAAAATTAAAAGAGCCCTTTACCTTTGAAGCATCAATTTTATTCTTTCTAAGATAATCCATAAATATATCAAAAGTATGAACATAAGAATAAGATGATATAAAATGAATCTTTACTTTAGTAAGATCAATATCTTTAAGAAGCGTAGTCATGTTGTCAGTTGACAAAACATATACAGCTTTTAATCCTATTGCATTAGCACCTTTATTGATAGCATCCACAGCTATGGCATTGGCTTTAGCAATGTCATTAACGGTAACATCCTGACGAATATCCCAATTATTACTATCCAATTTATTTCCTCTCACAAAAGGAGCTTGCGCCGGATTGGTATTAAGATAAGCTATATTATCCAGATCTTCGGCACGATAGTAAGGCTTTACATTAATGCCTTCGATGGTATGCCATACAAGTTTCTTATCATAATCAGCGCCCTTTAGATCGGCATTGATAAGGGCCTCCCATTGTTGAGTTGTTACTTCAGGGAAGTCGGTAAACAATTTAGGGTTTTTATTATCCATTGTATTATACGGGTATTAGGTGAAATTACATCTATTATTATACGCATTACTTGCGAGTGCAAAGGTATGAAAATAATTATGAATTATAAATAATGAATTATGAAATGAAGAAATACTTGGAGTACTTTGAGTTGGGAGTGCCTTGAGTTGAAAAAATTAAGACAAGGCTTTTAGTTGTTTAGTACCTTATCATCCAATTTAATGTTTTTTTTGGCATAATATTTAATAACAA
>JBAXLO010000221.1:0-7199 GCA_037134755.1 Bacteroidota bacterium
TGCAGCGTTGTAACTGCCTCATGCAGCTTTTTCGGGATTTTGAATGATTTTGTTTGGGATATTGGCTTAGTAATGACACCACAGAATTTAGCTTTTATGCTCTCTTTAAAAAGTATTTTTAGCAGCAAGTTTTTATGAGCTCTCTTTTTTTGAGAATTAAAACATTTTATTACACTCTTTTCATTTTATTTTGAAATTTATTGCATAAAATAACACTTAAATGTTATGATGAAGACAAATATGAAAAACACATACCTCTTTATGTTAGCAGTATAATGAATAGCGCCCCTAAAATTTAACATTTCAAGGCGAAAATGAATATTATCAATACGATACATTGTTAGTAAAAATACATTATCTTTGCCACCTGATATTTTAAAGAATATCTAAAGTAAACTTCCCGCCTATATTTAATTTGTAATTATCTTGGGTTGATGCGAAAAGTTTTGCTTTCTTTAGTCCTCATAAGCAGTATCCGTAATAGCAACTACAGCGGCTTCTGGACAAGATTAGCTATACTTAATAACATTGACAATAATAATTAATACAAATTAAATATTTATATATGAAAAAGACGATTACAATTTTAACTTTAGTCCTTGTCTTAGGGTTGACAAGTTTAATGGCTACTTTACCACCCATTACTTTACCACCCACCATCACCTCCTTCACCCCTGCATCCGGTGCCATTGGTAGCAGCGTAACAATTACAGGAACAAATTTTAATACTACAGCAGCACAAAACATTGTTTTTTTTGGTGCTACCAAGGCAGTGGTTATAGCAGCCAGTGCTACCAGCTTAACGGTAACAGTTCCATTAGGTGCTACCTATCAGTACCTATCGGTTACTAATCTTGCTGTTAGGCTAACGGCTTACTCTGCTAAACCATTTAATGTTACCTTGGCTGGTAGTATTACCTTTACAGACAAAGTTGATTTCGCTACTGGCACAAGCCCTTTTTCAGTAAGACTAGGAGATATAGATGGCGATGGCAAAGTTGATTTGGTTATAAATAATTATTCCAGCAAAACGATATCGGTATTCCGCAACACCTCTAGCTCAGGCACAGTGAGTTTTGCAGATAAGGTTGATTTAGCAACAGTCAATTACCCTTTATCAGTTAGTATAGTAGATATAGATGGGGATGGAAAACCTGATTTTGTAGTGGCTAATGCTGGCAGCTACACCGTATCGGTATTTCGGAATATCTCATCGGGTACAACAGTGCTTTTTGAAACTGAGGTTGATTTCGAAACAGTCAATTTTCCTACGAATGACGTGAGTATAGGCGATATAGATGGCGATGGCAAACCTGATTTGGTCATGGCTAATAGTAACAGCACCATATCAGTATTGCGTAACACCTCCACTTCAGGTAATCTGAGTTTTGCCACTAAAGTTGATTTCGCAACAAGCTATACTCCTAATTATGTAAGTATAGGCGATATTGATGGCGATGGCAAAGTTGATTTGGCTGTGGTTAATGCTGACTACAATACCGTATCAGTATTGCGCAACATTTCTTCGGGCACAACAGTGCTTTTTGAAACTAATGTTAATTTCGCTACAGGCTCAATCCCTCGTACAGTTAGTATAGGCGATATAGATGGCGATGGCAAAGCTGATTTGGTAGTAGCTAATATTGGCGACAAAACCGTATCGGTATTTCGCAACATCTCCTCGGGTACAACAGTGCTTTTTCAAACTAAGGTTGATTTCGCAACAGGCATATCCCCTTTTTCAGTGAGTATAGGCGATATAGATGGCGATGGCAAAGCTGATTTGGCAGTGGTTAATGCTAGTGGTGGCAATGTATCGGTATTGCGCAACGCTTCTACTTCGGGAAACCTGAGTTTTTCAACTATGGTTAATTTCGCAACTGGCATATCCCCTCGCTCAGTGAGTATAGGCGATATAGATGGTGATGGTAAACCTGATTTGGTTGTGGTTAATAATAACAGCAACACCGTATCGGTAATTAGGCAAATACCACCCCATGTTCAGGTTTCAGCAACTCTAGGTAATACTTTTGGGGGTTATGCTACTCTCAAAACTGCTTTCGATTCAATTAATTCAGGTTATCATAAGGGTGTTATTAATATTGCTATAATTGCCAATACTACCGAAACTGCAAGTGCTGTACTTAATGCAAGCGGAACCGGAACTTCTCCTAATATATCAAGCTATAATTCCATCACTATTTCGCCTAGTGGTGGGGTAGCCCGTACAATTAGCGGTAACCTTATGGGTCAGCTCATTTTGTTGAATGGGGCAGATAGTATTACAATTGACGGGCTAAATACCGGTGGCAATTCCCTGACATTTGATAATTCGAGCACTTATATGAATGCTTCTACTCTATATATTAATAGCGATGCTTCGAATAATACAATTGCCAATTGCACTATACTTGGTTCATCTACTTCTACCTCTAATTCAGCAACTGTTGTTTTTGGTAATAATTGTCCCGCAACCGGTAACGATAACAACAATATCAACCATTGCAACATTGGTCCATCGGGAAGTAATTTGCCTTACTGTGCTATACAATATAGTGGAGGATCTACCGAAGCAACAGCCAACAGTGGCAACACGCTTAGCTATAACAATATTTATGATTGGTATAGCCCAACTTCTAATGATTATGCCATTTATATTGTGTCGTCCTATATCAATAGAAACTGTACTATCGATCACAATAGTTTTTATCAGACTGCCTCACGTACCAAAACATCAATATCATATTATTATAGTTATGCGATGTATTTATCAGGGTCAACCCCCATTAATTACAGCTATGGTGAAACTATTACCAATAATTACATAGGTGGAAGTGCCCCCCAATGTGCAGGGGCAGCTATGAGTTACACCGGAGCAGCAGGAGGCAGAGTAAGCTTTCAGCCAATTTTTTTGAACATGGGAACAACCACACCTACTACCATCAAAAACAATATAATTAAAAACATAAGCCTTACTGCTGAATACGATGTTACACTTATACCTATTTCAGTTCAATCAGGAGCTTTCGAAATAGACAACAATACGATTGGATCTTCAACGGATAATGCAAATATCACTCTTAACTCCACAGCAGGAGGGGTCTCTTTCTATGGAATTTACAATACAAATACTGCAAGCATTTCGAGCATCAATAACAATACTATAGGTGGTATTACCATGGATGGGAAGGATGTAAGCGGAAACCGCATGAATGCTTTTTATGGCATTAACATCGCCAGCACTTCTTCAACTATCGATACTATTAAAAACAACCTTATAGGGAGTCTTACTACTGCCAATTCTGTTTCAATTACAAATTCAACCGGTGTTTGCCGAATGTTTTACGAAGGTATTAATCTGGCAGCATTTTCTCTTGGTATAATGCTTATTGATAGCAATATCATTGCTAACTTAAGTATTATAAAAGATGCTACACGAGTAGGAGTTGACAAAACAGGCGGTATCTACTCCGCGGCCGTTGGGGCAACTATTAGCAACAACACCATTTACAACCTTAAAAATGGATTGATTTACTCATCAACACCAGGCACTAACTATGAATATTACGCACCTTTAGTTGGCATTTACCTAAATCATGCCAGTGGCACTACTACCGTATGTAAAAATAAGATATACGCGCTTTTATGCATCAGTACTACCAGTACTTTACAAATGACGATGGCAGGCATTTATAAAGAAGGAAATGGTTTGGCTGTGATAGACAGAAACCTTATATATGGTATTAGTACCACTGCCACTACTCCGGCAGGTTTCCTTATCCGTGGTATTTCTTCCTACCTTACATCTGCTCCAACTCCTGATGCTACCCTTACTATAAAGAACAATATTATTTCTTTAGGTTTAGATGAAACGGGTGCAAATATAGCAGCTAATCATGTTTACACCGGGATTAACCTTAATTATGTTTCTGGCCGTAATGTTTATTATAACACTTGTTATATTGGAGGAAGTGCTGCCAGTGGAAGTTGTAATTCATACGCTTATTATCAAACAGGAACAGCTGCGGAAGATATTCGAAACAATATTTTCTACAATGCTCGTACTAATACTAGTGCAACGGGTAAGCATTATGCTATATCTAGTACAGACGGAACATTTACATCATGCGATTATAATGATTATTACACTTCGGGTACAGGTGGAGTGTTGGGGCAGTTAAATACTGCTGATAAAACATCACTATTAAGTTGGCAAGCAACCACATCAGGCGATACCCATAGTTATACCAAGAATCCTGCACTAAGCAATGCAGGTGGTATATTAGCCGCCAATTATCTGCCTTCGCACCCTAATTTGGTTGCCGCAATAGGCACAGGTATAACAACTGATTATACAGGAACTACTCGTAGTATAACTTTACCGGCCATGGGTGCTAACGAATATACAGTAATACCGTTTAAGCCTGTTGAAGTAACAGCTAGCTTAGGAACCACAGGTCCTTCTTTATACACTAATTTAAAAGCAGCTTTCGATTCAATAAATACAGGTTATCATAAGGGTGCAATTACTATTAAGATTAACGACAATACTACAGAAACTGAAAGCGCTAAACTTAATGCCAGCGGAAGCGGAACATCGCCAAATATATCAAGCTACTCTTCTGTAAACATCTACCCTACAGCAACAGGTTTAACTATTGGAGGGAATCTTCCAGCACCACTAATTGACTTAAATGGATCCGATACTGTAACTATTAATGGTAGCTTAAACGGTTTGAATGCAGGCAAAGACTTGCAGATAATTAATGTCAGTACACTTGCAACGGCAGGTACTTCAACTATTCGTTTTATCAACGATGCTTCCTACAACACAGTTAAATACTGCACCATAAAGGGGTCGACTTATGATGCTAACGCTGGAGTGCTATTTTTTAGCACGGGAACTACAACAGGAAACTTAGGAAACCATATTGACAACAACAATATTACCAATGCTGATAATGCCAATAGACCTAGATATACTATATATTCTTTGGGAACGAGTGATATTATAAACAACAGTCAGGATACAATTAGCAACAACAATATCTATGATTTTCTGAACAAGGGAGTTTCATCATATGGTATCTTCTTATCATCTTACAGTACAGCATGGGCAGTTACAGCAAATAATTTTTACGAAACAACTACATTTGCCCCAACAGGAGCATTTATATATTATCCAATATACATAGGTAATACTTCAGGAAATAATTTTACAGTTAACGATAACTATATTGGAGGCTCTGCCAGCGACCATACAGGCACATGGAGTGTAAATGCTGCGTCAGCACATACTTTTTACGGAATATACCTTAGTGTGGATACTACGACAGCTAGTTCTGTTCAAAATAATACTATACAAAGCATATCCTATACGAGCACATCCGACGCCCTCTGGAGAGGTATTAATATAAGTGCTGGCAAAGTAAATATTGGAACCATAACCGGAAACACTATAGGTTCAGCTACCGTAACAGGTTCTATAATGTTAACAAATGCAACTGCATATGCATATTCTTATGGTGTATATATAGCCAGTCCGTCAACAGTGAATTTTCAAAATAACATTATAGGTGGTATTACTACGATTGGTTCAGCAACAATTGGTCATAGTTTTAATGGGATATATAAATCGGCAAAAGCAGGAACAACAACTTTAAGTAACAATTGCATTAAAAATATTATTGCACAAAGTACAGCTACAAGTAACATACAATCAGTTATTGGAATATTAAGTTCCGGATCAGGTGCTGTTACCATTGTTAACGATTCTATTTACAATCTAACGAATAATACTACAAATGCTACTGTTGGAATGGGAGGTTTTGTTCAGGGTATTGTTACCACAGCCGGAACGAATACTATTACAGGCAATATCGTTCATGATTTAACTATTGCTAATGCAAATAATTCACTAACAAATGGAACATCAGTAATAGGTATTAGCCAAATGAGCTCTACTATAAAACAAAACGTTTCGGGCAATACCATTTATAATTTATCGAATACGTATTCTTCTTTTGGAGGAGGTGTAATCGGGCTTTATTATACGGGTGCTACAACAGATACTAATACGGTTTCTAAAAACTTTATTTATGGATTATCTGCTACATCGGCAAGTGCAAGTTTGTATGGGATTAAAATAGATGGTGGAACTGCAACTTATGCAAACAATATTATTAGCTTAGGTACAGGTATAACTACAGGGAATACTATATATGGTATTAAATTAGTTGCCATCGGAGGCAATACTCTCAACCTATACTACAATACAATAGATATTGAAGGCACAGCAACAGGTGTAACCGGGAATACATATGCACTATCAAATATTGGTGGTAATACAAGGATTTACAAGAACAATATCTTCAATAATTCTCGTTTGGGTGGTACTACCGGAAAGCATTATGCGGTATCAATAATTGATAAAACAAATCTAACCTGTGATTATAATGATTATTATGCACCTAATGGTGTGCTGGGAGTTTATAATACTATTGATGAAAAAACAACATTAATAGACTGGGCAACTTCAACAGGAGGAGATACGCATAGCAAAAATGCAAATCCTACATTTGCAAGTGCCGGAGGTACTTTAGCTGCTAATTATCTACCATCTCAATCAAGTTTAGTTGCTGCTACAGGCACAGGCATCACAACAGATTATGCCGGAACTGTTACCAGAAGTGCAAGTATTCCATCTATGGGAGCCTGGGAATACACTTTATGTAATGCCCCATCTATTAGCAGCCAATCAACAGCAGCACAAAAACAATGCTTAAGTGGAACTTTTGCTCCTATAACTGTAACTGCAACTGGAGACACTTTAAGCTATCAATGGTATAAAAATGCAACTGGAAATACTACAGATGGTTTTAAAGTTGGGACAAACTCTTATAGTTATACACCTTTAGCCGATACTGCCGGTACAAAATATTATTATTGTGTAGTAACAAGTACTTGTGGGAGTCCTCTAACGAGTGCAGTATCCGAAGCATTTAGAACTTATGCTACTTTTACTCCAGGAGCTATAGCTTCAACAGGACAAGCAATCTGTTACAATGGTGATCCTGCAATCATAGGAAGTACTACTGCTGCAAGTGGTGGTAATGATACCATCACTTACGAATGGTATAAAAGCACCACTAACTTTATAGATAGTACTTTGATAGGTTCAAATACATCAACTTATGATC
>JBAXLO010000222.1:0-7180 GCA_037134755.1 Bacteroidota bacterium
TTCTATTTATGTTCGCTTTATTACCGGCATGAAAATAATGGATACAACAGCCGGATTTAAATGTTATCGCAAAGAAGTATTAAAAGCAATAGATTTTGATAAGATAAGATTTATGGGATATGCTTTTCAGATAGAAATGAAGTTTACTGCTTGGAAACTTCATTTTAATATCATGGAAGTTCCTATTATATTTACAGATCGTACGGAAGGCACTTCAAAAATGAGTAAACGGATATTCAAGGAGGCTTTTATCGGAGTACTAAGCATGAAGATAAAGAGCTGGTTTAAAAAATATGAACGTTTAGAAGGATAAATTTAAAAGACCGCCAACGAGCGGTCTTTTTTATAACAACATTAAATCATAATTACAATGAATTATAAGATCATCAATGCAACTATTGTCAATGAAGGGAACATCTTTAAAGGAACTGTTTATATTAAAGATGGAATAATAGCTGACATTATCTCATTAGGGAATGAAACTGATTCAGATATTAATACTAATGATTTTATTGAGATAAATGCAGAAGGTAAACATTTATTGCCAGGTGTTATTGATGATCAGGTACACTTCCGTGAACCCGGTTTAACTAACAAAGGAGAAATATATACGGAGAGTAAAGCTGCTGTTGCAGGTGGCATTACTTCATACATGGAAATGCCAAATACAGTTCCTCAAACTTTAACACAAGAATTACTCGAAGAAAAGTATCAGTTAGCTAAAGAAAAGTCATTAGCTAATTACTCTTTTTACATGGGTGTTTCAAATGATAATGCTGCTGAAGTATTAAAAACTAATACTAAAAACGTTTGTGGAATTAAGATATTCTTAGGTGCCTCTACAGGTAATATGCTTGTTAATAAACTTGCTACTATCGAAGAAATCTTCTCTAAAACAAAAATGCTAATTGCTGTGCATTGCGAGGAAGAAAGTATTGTCAAATCGAATACGGAGCTTTATAAAGCAAAGTATGGCGAAGATATTCCATTTGAAGCACATTCAGCTATTCGAAGCAGGGAGGCTTGTTATACTTCCTCTTATTTTGCAGTACAATTAGCTAAGAAACATAATACGCGTCTTCATTTATTTCATCTTTCAACTTCTGATGAAATGAACTTGCTCGACAATACTATTCCGATAGAAGAAAAACATATTACTGCTGAAGTTTGTGTGCATCATTTATGGTTTTCGAATAAAGATTATGAAGAAAAAGGTGCTTTCATCAAATGGAATCCTTCTATTAAAACAGAAGAAGACAGGGAAGCTCTTTTTAATGCTGTTTTAAATGGGAAGATTGATGTAATAGCAACTGACCACGCTCCTCATACTATCGAAGAAAAACAAAACAAATATCTTTCAGCTCCTTCCGGTGGTCCTTTGGTGCAGCACTCATTAGTTGCAATGCTCGATTTTCAGCATCATTATAAGATAACATTAGAGAAGATAATTGAGATGATGTGTCATAATCCAGCCAGATTATTTAGAATAGATAAAAGAGGTTATATCCGCAAGGGTTATCATGCCGATCTTGTTCTTGTTGATTTAAATAGTCCATGGAAAGTTGATAAATCTAACATATTATATAAATGCGGTTGGTCTCCTTTTGAAGGACATACTTTTTTGTCAAAAATAACTCATACCTTTGTAAACGGAAATCTTGTTTATAATAATGGAACTTTTAATGAAAGTTCGAGAGGTGAACGACTAACATTTAATGTTTAAAGTATGAGAAAGTATTTACTATTATTCATCCTATCAGCTATGCTTGTTTCGTGTGGAAATAAGAAAGGAGCTAGTCCTGAATCTTCTTCAGTTATAAATAAAAAGAAGATGGCAATAGTTCTTGTAGATGTGTATCTTGCCGAATCAGCACTTTTGATAACATCGCAAGAAGGGAAGAATACGAAGGCATATACTATTCTTTATTACAATTATATTTTTGAAAAGAATGAGATTACAAGAGGGCAGTACATCAAAAGCATTCGTTATTATTCATTTCATCTCAAAGAAATGAAGGAAGTATATAATGACGTTATCAACAAGCTTGTGGTATTACACAAACAACATCGTATTAATAAAAATAGTGAAGAATAAGTTATTGTCTATTCTAGAAACATTACAAACTAACCGAATAATAAACTGTTTACACCTTAAATTTATCTTACATACATAATGAAAAGAAACAAAACAATCCTTATTGCTATTTGCTTAATAGTTGCATTTAACATTAACCAAACTTTTTCTCAAACAAACAAAACCGCTCATAAGCCTAAGAATATTATCTTTATGATTGGAGATGGTATGGGTACTGCTCAGGTATATTCAGCTTTAGTTGCAAAGAAAGATAAGTTAAATATTGCTCGTTGCAAGTATATAGGGTTTCATAAGACTTATTCAGCTAATAAATTTATTACGGATTCGGCTGCAGGAGCAACAGCTTTCTCTACAGGTCAAAAGACTAATAATGGTTATCTTGCTCTTGATTCAAATAAGAAATTCTTACCAACCATATTAGAGATGTCTTCTAAAAAGGGCTTATCTACAGGATTGGTTGTAACATGTGCTGTTACACATGCTACCCCTGCCGGATTTATTGCTCATGTGGATAATCGCGACAACTATGAAGAGATTGCCAAATGGTTTCTTAAAACAGATATTACTTTATTCTTAGGTGGTGGTCGTGATCATTTTGAAAAAAGAAAAGACAATTTAAATCTAAGTGATAGTTTAAGGGCAAAGAATTATCAAGTAGTTTATAAACTAAGTGATATGAATAAAATAAAGAGTGGTAAAATAGCCGGTTTGTTTTATGATGTGCATCCGCCAAAGATGTCGGAGGGTAGGGGAGAACTATTAGGTGAGGAAACTAAGGAAGCTATTTCAATATTAAATCAAAACAAAAAAGGTTTCTTTATGATGATTGAAGGTTCGCAGATTGATTGGGGTGGACATAATAATGAAACTGATTATATTGTTAAGGAAACAGTAGATTTTGATAATGTTGTAGGACAGGTTATGGATTTTGCTGAGAAAGATGGTAATACTTTAGTTGTAATTACTGCTGACCACGAAACTGGTGGCTTTGCAATAACAGGTGGAAGTATTAAAGATGGGACAGTTGAAGGCAAGTTTACACAAAAAGATCATACGGCTGTTATGGTTCCAATATTTGCTTATGGTCCGGGGGCGGTTGAGTTCATGGGTATCATTGAAAACACTGACATCTTTTATAAATTTAGAAGTCTATTATTAGGATATTAATGAATAAGATGTCTTAATTAACACTTTTTTTGAATAGTCATACAACTTTTTATTGTTTTTCTTGTCTATATAACAAAAGAAACTCTATCTTTATAAAGAAGTACTGATATGTTTCTTGATAATTAATAGGACGAGATAAACAATAGCTTGAGATAATATAAAATAACAAGTTCTTAGATTCATAACAAATAAAACTTAGTACTAATGAACAAAGCGAATCTTAAATTGCAGACATTAACAAGAACGAGCAGAAAGATATTTTTTGCCGCAGTTCTTCTTATTATAACTCTTAATGTTAGTTCACAACAGTATAATGCAACCGGTACTGCTTTTGCAATGAGCTCAATTGGGTGCTACACGCTTACCAATTCTACAGGGCAGGCAGGGGCTATCTGGAATATTTATACTATTGATTTAACACAATCTTTTGATATTACTTTAACTCTGAACTTTGGATACCGATCAGTACATACTTGGGATGGAGGTACTAATTGTGGTGGCGATGGTATGTCATTTGTTCTGCAACCCGTTAGTACAGGTGTATTTGGTTTAGGTTCGGGTGTAGGTTTTCATGGCATTACTCCTTCATTGGGTGTAATTATGGATACTTTTACCGATAATCCTGATGACCCTACCTATCAACATATTTCTATAAATCAAAATGGTGATGAATTGGATATTGCTCCAAACGAATTGACATCCTATACTGCTGCTGTTGGTTTTCCTCCTAATATTACGGATGGTATGTCACATCTATTTCGTTTTTCATGGGATCCTACTACTGATTCTGTAAAGGCATACTTTGGCAATTCTAATTCGCTGCCTGCTAATCCAACAATAACTTATCATGGTGATATCGTTAACAATATATTTGGAGGCAATCCTAATGTATATTGGGGAGTTAGTGCTTCAACAGGTGGTTGTTGGAATCTTCAAACAGTATGTATTACTACTGTTGCTAATTTTATTGCTGACTCTATCGTATGTTACGGAACTCCTGTTACCTTTTTTGATAACAGTATAAGTGGTTTAGCTATTACTTCCTGGCTTTGGGAATTTGGTGATAGCAGCACTTCTATCCAACAGAATCCTGTTCATGTTTATAATGCTCCGGGCACCTATCTTGTTAAGCTTACTATCGTTAATTCAGGTGGTTTCTCTTCTGTTATGACACATAATGTTATTGTTAACCCAAGACCTGATGTGACCGTTAATAACGACTCAATTTGTACCGGTGATATAGCAACTTTAACTGCCCACGGTGCCAATGCTTACTTTTGGAGTACCGGACAAACAGATAGTGCTATACAGGTTTCACCCCCTGTTACAAGCACTTATATTGTAACCGGCGAAAACGAATTTCACTGTCTTAATAAAGATACTGCTACTGTTACAGTGTTCGATCTTCCTATTATTACCGTTACTAACGATACTATTTGCAAAGGTGATACTGCAACTTTAACAGCAAGCGGTGGTACTTCCTATGAATGGACAACACCTTATGTATCTACCTCCAATCCTATCAAAGTAAGTCCTGATGTGCCTACACAATATACCGTTATCGGGACATTAAATACACATGGATGCAAGAATACCGGCACTGGAGATGTTGTGTTTTATCCTGTTCCTAACATATCGTTCTCAGCCAATAAACAGACTGGTTGCGAACCTGTAACTGTTACATTTACTAACGAAACTGATCCCGTTAATTCAACCTATACATGGAACTTTGGTGATGGCAGTCCTACTGACACTACTCTCAGTCCTATACATACTTACAACTCTACCAATTCGCCTTTCTCCGTTACTTTAAGTGCGGTAAGTGGCAATGGATGTTTTGCTACCTATACAGCCACCGATTTGATTAGTGTATATCCCCAGCCAACAGCCGATTTTACTTGGGATCCACCTACAGGTGTGCTTAGTAATCCTACCATATACTTTACCGATGCCTCTACTCCTGTTAATCCTTTATTTACGAATACGTGGGATTTTGGTGATGGCACTTTGCCTTTTGATTACACACACAACCCTGTACATCTTTTTACAAGTGCTAATGTTTTTGATGTTATGATGATTATCAGCACCGACAGCACTCATGGCAATTGTAGAGATACCGTAAGACACTCTATTACTATTATAGCTGATAGTTTAGGTTTCCCTAATGTTATTACTCCTAATGGTGATGGTATTAATGATAATTTTGTTATTAAAGGATTAGAAAAAGGCGCTTATCCGTCAAATAATCTTGTGATATATAACCGTTGGGGAAAGAAAGTATATGATAGTAGCAACTATCAAAACGGAAACTTTACCGGTGACGGTTTACCCGATGGCGTTTATTACTATATATTTACAGCCAAGAGTGTATTAAAAGAATTAAAACATCAAAGCAGTCTCGAAATACTTCGTTAGCTAGTTTATCAATTACGAAAGGCATTTAGTGATTTGGCGATTTAAGAAAACAATAGTGCCTAAAGTTTGGAGTTTGAAGTGCCTAAAATTGAAGACAAGGCTTTTAGGAGTTTAGGCTTTTAGGCAGTTAGGAAAATAAGAAGTACTTAAAGAGCCTAAAGTTTGAAATGCCTAAAGTTGAAAATAATTATGAATTATGAAAAGCAGTTAATGATTCCTGCCTGCCGTTAGGTAGGTGGTGATTTAGTGATATTGCGATTTTATTTATTAAGAAGAAATGCCCTACCGCTTAGCCGATTTCCTGGCTTAGCGGTTTTTTCTTTTCTTATTATCTGCAAGTATAATTCCTAACAGGATAAATAAATAAAAAACCTTCACCAATTGCTTGATGAAGGTTTTTTGTTTTTAATTAGAGTAAAGACGTTGCATGCAACGTCTCTACGGGTTACATAATTGTTAAGAATACAGGTGGACAAAATTCTCCTTGATGGTCAGAGAAAACTACTGACAATGAAAATCCATATTCTTTAAATTTTATTAAATCATTTATGGTACAACCTATTTTTCCTATATTTACCTGTGTAAATACAGATTTAAGCACATCTTCATTAATAAAATATCTTATTACATAACTTTTTGCATTAGCAATACTTGGCCAATCTCCAATAGCTTCACCTGAGATTATACCTTGAGTAAAACCAAAGACTGCAGTTCCTGAATGTCCTTTAGGAGTATAAACATTAAAACCTGATTCAGCCATCTTAACTCCATCTCCAACACATTCCATCTCAACATAACTTACAAGTTGACGAAGCATATTTAAAAGTACAGTCCACGCAAGGTCTCTTAATTTTATTTTATTAGGATCTTTGTCCATAGCAGCTACTGCTTTTGTTTGAAAATCTTTAATAGCAGCATCAAACTCAAGTTTGGTAAAAGGAGTGCTTCCAAATAATGTACATGCAAAAAGCAATAACGAAATGTACATTGCAAAATGAATTAGATCTGACCATCTATAATGAGGAAAGTCTAACATTACTCGTGACTTTGTCATGATATAATTATTTAAATTTTTTATTATTTATTTTATGATTTTAAACACCTCTATAAAATATATCTGTCATTGCTATTGAAGTGTAGTAATCCTCAATCACATGATTACATTAGCCGCTTTTTACGACTTAGCAATGACGATAGAAATAACTCCCTGTTTTCGAGGAACTATTTATTTAGTAGATATCTATATCATGAAAAATAATCAGATTCAGCCCAATATTGATGCTTACGATTGAATAATAATTTAAAAATGATTAAATGTACTCTATATTTATTATAATTGATAAAGGCTAAGTTAAAATGCAAACCTTTTACATTATAAATAAAGTATTTAATATTAATGATTTGATGTATAATTGAGGGATTTAATTTTGATAAAATCAAGTATAAACCCACAAAAAGCGAATGCAGCGTTGCATTTCCCGATTGCAGCGTTGCATTTGTCGA
>JBAXLO010000223.1:0-7157 GCA_037134755.1 Bacteroidota bacterium
TTCACGCAAAGGAACGCTAAGGTTTTCGCAAAGGAACGCAAAGAAAATAATTTGGCGATTTAGTGATTTGGTGATTTGGTGAATTGATAATTTGAAGATTTGAAGATTTTGCGAATAGGTGATTAATTTTATTTTATTTTTATTCCTATTTATTCACAATGTTTAATTACTTTTGGGGAATATTTATAAAAATTAAATGAATTCAGATAATCCAATATTAAATAGTCCTTATGATGAGCCTCTTTTGCATTATTCTACTATTGCAAGCGGTTCTGAAAAAGGGTCTTTAGATTATTCAAAAGTTGTTGAAGGTAGAAGAATTTTTGATCCTGATAGTGAAGGTCAGGCTATGCCAACACGACAAAAAGATAGACAATCACAGATTTTTGAAGTAAATGATTTTGCTGAAGAATATGGCACACATATTATTAATCTTTGTAGAAAAGAAGTTGGTAAATGGAGAGTAGATAAATATCCTAATACTACAAGAGTAACTAAAGAATTATTAGACTTTTGGTTTTGCAATCCTGACAGACATGTTACTAAACAACTATTTTTTGCACAAAGAGAATCTGTTGAAACTGCTATATGGTTGAATGAAGTTGCCGAGAAATCAAATGCTGGACAACATATTGTTAATATATTAAGAAACGGTCAACAATCAGTTAGTGAAGATAGTTCTGATCAGTTGCCACGTATTGCATATAAAATGGCTACCGGTACAGGAAAGACAGTCGTGATGGCTTGTTTTATACTTTATCATTATTTTAATAGACAAGAATATAGAAGCGATACACGTTTTGCTGATTATTTTCTTATTGTAGCTCCCGGTATAACTATTAAAGATCGTTTGGGAGTATTGTTTGTAGATACTAAAACAAAGAATCCTTTAGAAATTCAGGATTATTATCATGTTCGTGCTCTTGTTCCTCAAAATCTGAAGTATCGTTTGGAAAATTTGAATGCAAGATTGATTATTACAAACTATCATACTTTTGAACCCAAAACATTAAAAGGAAATAAACGTAGCCCTTTTGATGGCAAAGTAAATTTACAAGGTGAAAAAGTTGATACAGGAAATGTTGAAGATTTTTCACAAGTTATAAAACGTACTTTAAGTAAATTCAAAGCAGGAACACGATTATTGGTAATGAATGATGAAGCACACCATTGTTATTTACCAAAATCAAAAGGAAAGACTTCAGATAATGAAGAAGCAGATGAAAATCAAAGAGCAGCTGTATGGTTTACAGGATTAAAAGAACTTTCTAAACGATTTAAACTCCAAAATATATACGACCTGTCTGCTACTCCTTATTATCTTACAGGTTCAGGTTATCAACCTTACAGTTTGTTCCCTTGGGTTGTATCTGATTTTGGTTTGATAGAAGCTATTGAATCAGGGTTGGTAAAAATTCCTTTTCTTCCTGAAAGTGATAATACACAGGAATTGACTATGCCTGTATTGCGTAATTTATATGATCATGTTAGAGATGAATTACCAAAAAAAGGTCAAAGAAAACAAAAATCAGAAGCTGCTGCAGAAGGTAAAAAAATTAAAGAAAAAAAACCTCAATTACCTTCATTGGTAAAAGCAGCTTTAGATCAGTTTTACGGTCATTATATGGAATATTATGAAGGCGCTCGTAAAAATCAGGAAGAATCATTGAATCTTTTGTCCTCACCTCCTGTTTTTATTATTGTTTGTAATAATACTTCTGTTTCAAAAGAAGTATATAAATATATAGCAGGTTACGAATATCTTGACGAAGATGATAAACTGGTAACCGTTGCAGGTGCTAAAGATATGTTTAGCAATTATGACCCGACTACAAAAAGGCCTTTAAAGAAACCGCCCACACTTTTAATTGATAGCGATGCTTTGGATAATGGAGACCAGATAAATGATGAATTCAAAAAGATATTTAACTCCGAAATTGAAGAATTCAAAAAAGATTATGCCCGTACACATGGGCAGGGAAGTGTTGAGAGGATAACTGATGCTGAATTATTACGTGAAGTTGTAAATACGGTAGGCAAACAAAACAGATTAGGTTTTCATATCCGTTGCGTAGTTTCAGTTTCGATGCTTACCGAAGGTTGGGATGCCAATACGGTAACTCATATTATGGGTTTGCGAGCTTTTGGATCACAACTTCTTTGCGAACAAGTTGCAGGCAGGGCTTTGCGAAGAATGAATTATTATCTGCAAGGATATGATAAGGAAGGAAATCCTACAGAAGATAAACGAAAGATAACTATTTATAAATTTCCACCTGAATATGCTCATATTATTGGCATACCTTTTAAATTATTTAAAGGCGGACAAACAACTCCACCACCACCAACTCCACCATTAACACATGTGGCTGCTATGACTGAACGACAAAAGGAAATGGAAATTATATTTCCAAATGTAGTTGGATATAGATTAGAAAACTATGATGGGGAGATTAAATTTGATTTTAGTAAGATTGAGAATTATGAAATTGTTTGTTCTCAATTTCCACATACTACCATAATGGCTTCTGCTTTTTCTGATAAAGAAGAAAAAATGGAAGTTCAGGCTGTATTCGAAAAACGTGAACAGGAGATTTGTTTTCTTATTACTAAAGAATTGATAAAATATCATTTCTCAGACGATGATAATAATGTCCACTTTCAGCATTTCAATAAATTATTAGGAATTGTAAAGTATTGGTACGAAAATAAGGTTCTGCTTATTGGAGAAAGTGATCCTAAATATAAAAAACTTGTCTTTTTTAAAGACAGTAAAGAAATAGCAGATCATATTAAAAGAGGTATTAATACCCATTTGAATACTATTGAATATGTTCGTCCTGTTTTTAATTATTACAACAAATTAAGCAGCACTAAATATGTAAACGGCAATACTTCCAAAGAAGTTTTTCCTACAAAAAAGAGTCATGTTAATTATGTTGTGATGGATAGTGACTGGGAAGGTATAGCTGCAAAAACACTCGAAGAACTACCACAGGTAATATGTTATGTGAAAAATCAGTTTTTAGGATTTGCTATTCCTTATGTTAAAGAAGGTAAGGACAGAAATTATTTTACTGATTTTATAGTTAAATGTAAGGGTAAAGATGGAACTATTAAAAATTTAATGGTTGAGATAAGTGGATTCAGTAAGGATAAAGCAGAAAAAAAATGGTTTGTTGAGAATCGTTGGATACCTGCTGTAAATTCGTTGAAAGATAAATACGACTATGAAGAATGGCACTTTATAGAGATAGCTAATGACATTCGAAATATTAAAAACCAATTGATTGAAAAAATTGAAACGATATAAAAAAGAAACGACAAGCCCGAAGACCTGTCGTCAAACCGGAGATGCTATCTCCGGCGCTGTTAGTGATGCAAAATTAATAAAAAATAATGAAATATAGAATTTATATTGATGAAGTTGGTAATAGTGATTTAAAAAGTTCAGATAATCCAAACCACAGATATTTGAGCTTAACAGGAGTTGTTATTGAACTTGATTATGTTAAAACAACACTTTCTCCTCAAATGGAAGCATTAAAAGCTAAATATTTTAATCAACATCCTGATGAACCAATTATTTTTCATCGTAAAGAATTAGTAAATAAAAAATATCCATTCAATGCGCTAAATGATGTTGAAATAGAAACAGCATTTAATATTGATTTCTTACGATATCTTTCAAGTTGGAATTTTAAAATCATTACAGTCTTAATTGATAAGAAAGAACATTATCAAAAATATAATATATGGAGATATGATCCTTATCATTATGCTATGGCAATAATGTTTGAAAGATTTCATTTGCGATTAAAAGAAATCAGAAATGAAGGTGATATGATGTTTGAATCAAGAGGTGGAAAAGAAGATATTAGATTAAAAGAAAGTTATCGAAAAATATTCAAGGAAGGTACTGACTATATTAAACCTCAGGATATAGATGAAACTCTCACAAGTAAAGAACTTAAAATTAAACAAAAAAGTGCGAATATTAGTGGTCTGCAACTTGCTGACTTAATCGCATATCCTTGTAGAAGGTTTGCATTAGATCATTTTAATCTACTAACTGATCATAGGCAGACATTTAATGATAGAATTATGGATGTGATAAAAAATAAATTCTTTCAAAAGGATAATAAATTAGATGGGTATGGACTTAAGTTATTGCCATAAAAAAACCCCGACAAGTCGGGGCAAAGGCTCATACGTCCTTCCACCTCCATATAAATGGATTGGTGCAAAGATACTAATAAAATATGAAATACAACAAATAAAATAATATAAATATCAACAATCAATTGTTAATATGTCAAAACAAATAGACAGCATTAAGCACAAAAAAGAAACAAGGGTACATATTCCGAGCAAGGAAGAAGCAGGATATGAAGATGCAAACGAAAAAGTAATAGCAGGCAAAAAGATATTGGAGCTACCTAAGAACCCTGTTGTACACCGTGGGCAAGACCCCGAATTGTTTTGGTTGAACAAATACGGCAACGACGACCGCGACGATTTATTGAAGATAGATATACGCAGCCTGTACCGACACGAACATATAGCACCCGAAACATTAATTAAAGGTTTGTATAAAATTTCGGAAATACAAAATGACCAGATGGATTTGTTTAATGTAAACGAATTATTTGGCAATGCATTGGAAAAGGATGAATTGGAGAAGGTAGGCGAATATTACCACCACCAGGATGGCTGGACAAACCGCCTGATACAAGGCGATAGCCATTTGGTAATGGCAAGTTTGCTGGAACGCGAAGGGATGGCAGGGCAAGTGCAGACTATTTATTTTGACCCACCTTACGGGATTAAGTACGGAGGCAACTGGCAGATAAAACTAAACAATACGGATGTAAAAGATGGTAATGATGAAGCCTTAACCGGAGAACCAGAACAGATAAAAGCTTTTAGAGATACTTGGGAATTAGGAATACATTCTTACCTTTCTTATTTACGCGACCGTTTATTAATAGCTAAAGAACTGTTAACTGAAAGCGGAAGTTGTTTTGTCCAGATTAGTGATGAAAACGTTCATTTAGTTAGATCCTTAATGGATGAAGTTTTTGGAAGCGAAAATTTTGTGAGCGATATTATTTTTGTAAGAGGAGTTCCTGGTTTAGGTTCGACGTTGTCAAATGTAAATGATCATATACTATGGTATGCAAAAGATAAAGAAAAAATTAAATATCGCTCGCTTTTTAATGATAGACCACAAAAGACAATTGATTCAGCATACAATAATGTAGAAGAACAAGATGGAACTATAAGAAGATTAACAAAAGAAGAATTTTTAGGCACTAAAGAAATATTAGGCAGGAGATTTAAAAGTTCAGCGATTGTAGCGAGGGATGCTTCACCATCAGGTACATTTGAACTTGAATACAAGGGCATATCATATAAACTTCCTCCAAATTCTCATTGGAAAACTTCAAGGTTAGGTCTTGAAAGATTGGCTAAAGCCAATAGACTTGCAGCTTATGGCAAAACTTTAACTTATAAAATGTTTACAGATGATTTTCCATTTGTTCCATTATCAAATATTTGGGATGATGTATTTGAAAGTACTTTTGCTGTTGAAAGATTCTATGTTGTACAAACTCAAATTAAAGTAATCCAACGCTGCATATTAATGACAACCGACCCTGGCGATTTAGTATTAGATCCAACTTGTGGAAGTGGTACTACTGCTTTTGTTGCTGAACAATGGGGTAGAAGATGGATTACAATAGATACAAGCCGAATAGCTTTGAATATTGCCAAACAAAGGTTAATGACAGCTACTTTGCCTTATTATAAATTGTATGATGAAAATAATGAGGATATAAGGCAGGGATTCTGTTATAAAACAGTTCCTCATATTACACTTAAAAGTCTGGCAAACGATGAACCACCTGCAACCGAAACATTATATGACCAACCGGAAGTTGACAGGAAGAAACTAAGGGTAAGCGGTCCGTTTACAGTAGAGACTTTACAGAACTTTGAGCCTGTAAGCCCCGAAGATCTGGACAACGAAGTAAGGGTGAACGAAGAAGAAGGAGCATTTGAGGAAGTAATAAAACAACACCTTATAAGTGCCGGAGTTAAAAACGGCAGGAAAGATGAGCATGTAGTATTTACACGAATTGAATTATTAAATCATAGCTACCTGCATGCTGAAGGTTTTTATCAAACAGAAAAAGGCGAAGCAAAAGCATATTTTCATATAGGTCCTAAGTTTGGGACAGTAAGCAAGAAATCAGTAAGCGAAGCAATAAAAGAATGTCAGCATAGAGGCGATGCCAGTTGGATGATAATTCTTGGTTTCAGCTTTGAAAGCGATATTGAGGGCAGCACACAAACCATGAGTCTTGGTAATTTTGAAGTAACCAAAGCCCGTATCCACGATGATCTGTTGCAGGAAGGATTAAAAAAGAAACCTGCAAAATCAGCAGCTTCATTTGTAACGATAGGTGAACCGGATATTGCAATAAATAAAAATGGGAATACTGTTATAGTTGAAATACAAGGATTAGATATTTACGATCCTATAAAAGACGAAGTAAAAGCCCGCAATGTTAATGATATTGCCTATTGGATGGTTGACGATGATTATGATGGTAGTAACTTTGTAGTTAAACAGGTTTTCTTCTGTGGTGGTGACAGCAACGAATTTGATAAATGGAAAAAAGGATTAAGCGAAGCCTCAAAACAAGACACAAAAAAGAAAGCCGAAAAAACATTGAAAATAGAAATCGACGATGAAGCTTTCGACCGTTTGTACGGACATATATCTCACCCAATAGAAATAAAAAAGAAAGACCAAAAAATTGCAGTCAGAATGATAAGTCAGTTTGGTGAAGAAAGCACAAAGGTAATTTCAATATGAAGGTATGGACACGACATGTCGTGTCCATACGGGAATAAATATTTATTTTTAAAATAAAATAGATTCTACACAACAATAAACTATTTTTGCTGTTATAATAAACACAAATCGGAAAGAAGGAGAATATATAAAATTGAAATACATACTTAATAGACCTTTAAGGACGCTATTAAACCCAATTACCATCCGGAAAATGTTAGTTGCAAGTTTGACAGATTTTTTAACAGTGTAATTTTTTTAAATTAACAAATAAAAAACGCATACATGAACA
>JBAXLO010000224.1:0-7153 GCA_037134755.1 Bacteroidota bacterium
GCGTGAGCATCAACTTATTATTCATTGCATTTCTTGAAATTTACCAGATTCCTACTACATGAATAAAAGCTAACGCTTTTTTATGTTTTTATAATTGAGTTTATGTCATACAATTTTTATTTATAAGATTACAAAAGTACTAAAATTTAATTTCAAAAAAGTATTTTTAATAAAAAAAATTGGTCAAAAAAATAATTTTTCTTCTTTCGTATTTACACTGATTTGTGCCACTTTTCTATTACAGCATTAATTTCCTTTTGAAATTCAATAGGAATTATATTTCCTGTAGTCTCTATAATAACATTCAATGTGTCTTTATTAATATTCAACTGTTGTTTTGATTTAGAAATAATGGTTAGTTTCTTTTTTGGGCTTGCTTTTGATTTGATAGTTTCTTTTAATGGTTCATTCCAATCCATCTCAAACGCGGATTTCCAAAAATCTGCATCTTCAGTTTGATTTATTTCCACTTCAATCCAATCCATTTCATTTGATAAAATTTTTTCTTTACTTTTTTTCTTTGTTTTTCTATCGTAAACTGATATTATCTCTTCATCATCTTTTACATTTATTTTTAATTTTTTAAAGATGGAATATTCTTCTATCAATGCATATAATATTTCTTCGTTTGTCCACTCTGGTATAGGTGGTTCAGAAAAGTATCCATCATCAAAAACACACAAATTAATATCATTATGATTAGTTAATCTTATAGTGATATTATACCATTGCCAGAATCCTGGTTCGCCTTCTATTCCCTCACCAAATTTTCTTGAGATTATTTTTTTATGAGGTTGTTCTTCAAATAAACTTATTATACTTTTTGCTTTATCAAAAGCTTTTCTTCTCGCTAATAATAAATCATCTTCAGAAACAATAAATTCTTCTTCTGTTGATCTGTTTACTGACTCACTATTATAATCATCTCCAACACCATCATAATAATATGCTACAGTGTTAGTTCTTACAATATATTCCAATTTTGGTTCTGTGTTGTTTCCTATTTCCATTTTCTTTATGTTTTAAGTTGCAAATTTACATGTTAATTTAGTACAAACAAAAATTTATCTGAAAAATAAAAACCCAACCACGAATGATTGGGCTTTCATAATTTCTTAATTGTATTACACAACCGGAGGAACAGGTGGAATTGGATCAGGAGGCGTACTCCATCCACCAATTACACGTTGATCATAATATTCCAACACAAATTCTGGTTGTAATTCTTGGTATCCGTTCACCAATTTGTCAAGTCTTTGTTTTAATTGAGTATCCACAACTTTATACTCCTTTACCATTTCTTTGTTAGCACTCTTTCCGCCTGTTATTACGGCTTTTCCTTTAGGCGATGCCAACTCAAAAGCATTCACACTAGCTATTTGTATAGCAAGATGTCCTACAGGCATTCCCCATAATATCAAACCTGCTGATACAGGTATTGCATCAGTTCCAATCTGCTTACATCTTGCAATAACTATTGCAACACTCCCATCTTTCAAATCGCTGGGCGAAAAATCAAATTTACCTCTCAATTCATCATCATTTATGCTACTTGCATAAGCCACACCTGCATCACAAATAGTAGAGGTATCCTTAATCAATTTATTAAATTTTTGTGCTTTGCCTTTAGTTAGATTATTTGATTTTTTATTAATCCGGTCCTTTTCTTTTATCTTATCAATTCCATCTTCCAAAGCAGCAACTTCTGCTGTAAAGGCTAATGAGGCTGTCCAAATAATAATGTTAAGTTGTAGAAACAAAAGAACTGCTTCATACATTTGTAATTTTCTTAATCGTGGTCTGTTCATTATAAATTTCCTTTCTATTAGTAAATAAATTATTTTAACTGATTAGTAAGCTTATATGAAAGCCCGAAATCGAGCACAAGTTACAACATATATTTGATTAAATACAGATAAAAAAAATAATAATAACAAATACTTTTAATAAATTTTTTAATATTTTTCAAACACATACATATCAGCTGTGTATAACTATTTATTTTAGAAAGAAATATTTAATTGTCCAAAATGTCACCATTGTCCACCTGTATTTGTTCAGGCATAAATCACATTTGTTCCGACATAAATCGCATTTGCACCGACCTAAACCGTATTTGTTCCGACCTAAATCGTATTTGCACTGGCATGAATCACGTTTGTTCAGACATGAATTGCATTTGTTCCGACCTAAATCACGTTTACTCTGGCATGAATCGTATTTGTTTCGACCTAAATCACGTTTGCTCCGACCTAAATCTTATTTGCTCCGGCATGAATTGCATTTACTCCGAAATAAAGTTTAGGCATGACATTTATCAATCATTAAACATTACTTATCAATATTCTTTAAAGGCTAGTATTTTGATTTAGTAAATATAAAAGACATATTACACGGCTTTTCAGCAGTTTACACTAATATCATTATTTGATTCAGATAATAAAATTTATAACTAAACCGTAATTTCACACTCTATTTATTTTATGATAGAAATCCTGTATAAATCTTCAGAATGTCTTCAGAATATCTATCTACTTTTGCCACTCAATAATAATAATGTAAAAATAATGCAATTCACAAAAAGTATAGAAGCTTTTAAGAAAGCACAGGAAATAATCCCAGGTGGTGTAAACTCACCCGTTAGAGCCTTTAAAAGTGTTAAGATGAACCCTATTTTCATTAGCAAAGCCAAAGGAGCATATATTACAGACATTGATGGCAATGTTTATTTAGATTTTGTAGCTTCATGGGGGCCACTTATTTTTGGTCATGCCCACGATACTATTCTTGCAGCCATTAACGAAGCAGCACAAAAAGGAACAAGTTTTGGCGCACCTAACGAATACGAAACCGAAATGGCCGAACTTATCGTTGATATGGTTCCTTCCATTGAAAAGGTTCGTATGGTTAATTCTGGTACCGAAGCCACTATGAGTACTATCAGATTAGCTCGCGGTTATACTAAAAGAGAATGCATTGTTAAGTTTGCAGGCAATTATCACGGTCATGGCGACAGTTTCTTAATTAAAGCAGGTTCAGGAGCAATTACTTTAGGTTTACCTGATAGTCCCGGCGTTACTTCAAGTACTGCTAAGGATACTTTAACTGCCGAATATAATAATTTAGATTCTGTAAAAGCATTATTTCAGGAAAGAGGCAAAGAGATTGCAGCAATTATCGTTGAACCTGTTGCAGGTAATATGGGTGTTGTTGTTCCTTCAAAAGATTTCCTTCAGGGTTTGCGTGATATCTGTACCCAATATGGTGCTTTGTTAATATTTGACGAAGTTATTACTGGTTTCAGATTAGCTAAAGGTGGTGCTCAGGAATATTTCAACGTTATGCCCGACTTAACTACTTTAGGTAAGATTATCGGTGGCGGTTTACCAGTTGGTGCTTATGGTGGTCGCAAAGAAATTATGGATATGCTGGCACCTGTCGGCCCTGTTTATCAAGCAGGAACTTTATCAGGAAATCCTTTGGCTATGGCTGCAGGTATTGCAATGCTAAAGCTTATCCGAAACACTCCAGATTTCCATTCAGAGTTAGAAAGAAAAGCTGCTAAGTTGGAGCAAGGTATACTTAACAATCTTAAAGAAGCAGGTATTAATGGATTAATCAACCGTGTAGGTTCAATGATGACTTTATTCTTCACCAACGAAAAGCAAATTACTTCTTATGATGAAGCAATGAAATCGGATGCCGACAGATATGCTAAATACTTTAAATTATCTTTAGAAAACGGTATCTATTTAGCACCTTCGCAATACGAATGTCTGTTTATCTCGTATGCGCATACCGATAAAGAAATAGAAGACGTAATTGCAAAGAATCTGGAAGCATTAAAAAACTTATAATAATAAATGAGTCTAATCTAACAATAACCAAGTCGTCATTGCGAGCGAAGCGAAGCAATCTCAATCGTTTTTTATTATTTAGATAGCTTCGTCGTATCTCCTCGCAATGACGACATGGTACTTATAAATATTATAAATAAAAATAATCAAAATAAACACCTTGTCTTCAAGTCCTCTCCTCTCTGTCCCTGAGCGTAGTCGAAGGGGAGAGGATTTAGGTAAGGTCATTAAATAAATCAAACTTCATAAATGGATAATTCAATTTTTTTAAAAACACTTAAAGGCGAAAAGACAGAAAGACCACCGGTATGGTTTATGCGACAGGCAGGACGAGTGTTACCTTCCTATTTAGCAATGCGCGAAAAGAATTCTTTTCAGGAATTAATGGATTCACCTGAGCTTGCTGCAAAAGTTACCTTGTTACCAGTTCACGATTTAGGTGTTGATGCAGCAATACTTTTCTCCGATATTTTAGTTATTCCACAAGCTTTAGGCATGGGGCTTAATTTTGCAGATGCTGGTCCTAAGTTTGCTACAGCACTTAAAGATGTAAAAGACCCTATGAGTATGTTAAAAGCAGATGCTTCCAAACTCAATTATATTTATGATGTAATTGATGAAATCATGAAGACCAAACCCGAAAATACTCCTTTAATTGGTTTCTGTGGAGCTCCTTTAACTACACTTTGCTATATGGTGCAGGGTTTAAGCACCAATCATACGTTCCCTGATGCAGTTTCATTGTTATACAAGGACAAAGTTTTAGCCCATAAGTTACTTAGTGCTATCACCGAGTTATCAATTGAGTATGCAACTACACAGGCTAAACATGGTATTTCAGTTTTTCAGATTTTTGAAACCCATGCAGGTTTAATCCCTTCCGAATTGTATTTTGAGATGATTATGCCTTATGTACGTAAGATTTCGGCAGCAGTTATGCAGGCAGGTACTCCCGTTATCTTCCTTCCAAAAGGATTAGGCTATGGAGTTAAGTATATTGAACCCGAAGATGCAAACTTCTTAAGTATCGACTGGCAAATGTCAATTGAAGAAGCACGATATTTAGTTCACCCCGAAATTGGCTTACAAGGCAATCTTGACCCAAGACTTCTTTTAGCAGATCAAAAAACTATCCAGGAACAATTGGAGAAATATATTGAGTTTGGTTCCCAAAATCAGAACTGGATCTTTAACTTAGGCCATGGTTTTATCCCCGGTATCCCATTTGAGAACGCTAAGTTTGTTGTTGATTGGGTAAAAGCAACAGACTGGAAAAGGAATTAAAATGTAAAAATTATGATGTGAAATGTAAAATGTAAAATCCTGACAGGTTTTTCATCCTGTCAGGTATAAAAGATTATATACTTTTTTTTAAAGATTTAACCTATGTTCGTAAGTGCGGACTTAGTTTTTTTTTATTTTTTTGATGATGATTTTTATATTTATAACCGAAGACATGGTTTAAATTTTATGTATGTAAAAAAACACAATTTCTACTCATGACAACCTTATCATAGGTAGAAAATTAAAGAATCTACTCATGAGATGGATTTTGAGTAACAATTATATTTACATCACTATTGGGCTTAAAGTCTTGTTTAAACAAATTATATAATGGCACATTAACATAAAAATTAGTTTTCCATATTTTTTGTTTTTCAAGAAATCCATATTCAGTTAGTTCATTTAAATAATTAGATGCAGTCTTTCTACTTATATTTAATTCTTCACAAAGAAATTCAATTTTAGTATAAGGATGGCGAAATAGGTTGTTTAATAAGTCTTGACTATAAATTTTCTTCAATTTATCTCTAATACCATGCTTATATTCCAGCATAAGTTTTTTGATTTCAGCTATAAGAACTATAGTTTCTTTTGAAGTTTGCTCTATTCCATCAAGAATGAAAAGTATCCACTCTTCCCATTCTCCAGTATTTCTAACATGTTGAAGCAATCTATAGTAATCATTTTTATGCTTAATTATATAACGGCTAAGATATAAAATTGGTAAATCAAGTAAATTATTTAATACTAAATATAATATATTGATAATACGTCCGGTTCTTCCATTCCCATCATAAAACGGATGAATAGTTTCGAACTGATAATGTATTACAGCCATTTTAATTAAGCTATCAATGTTTGAGATATCTGCATTATTAAGATAGGCTTCTAAATTTGACATTAGCTTTACTATTGTATCATAATCCTGAGGAGGAGTATAAATAGTCTCTCCGGTATTTTGATTTATCAAAGCTGTACCGGGTACTCTTCGAAAACCGGCATCGTTTTGTTCAAGTATTTTTTGAATCTCTAAAATATGATTTAAGGTCAAGATTTTATTAGTACGTACCAATTCAAATCCATGCTTTAAAGCTTCCGCATAATTACTAACTTCTTTTGCTGCGGCATTGCCTGATATATTATTAAATAGTTGAGCTTTATACAACTCATCATGAGTGGTAATTATATTTTCTATTTCCGAACTGTCTTTTGCTTCCTGCAATACAAGTGTATTTATAAGAATGCTTTCATTAGGTATTGATACAGCTTTCCCTTTAAGTTCGGCAAGATATCTGTGAGTAGACAAAAGCTTTTTCAGTACTGCTTTTGTCTCCAGATCCTTATTTGGTGGAAGTAATATTAAATTGTTAGCCATATCTAAATTTATAATTTGTTTTGAGAGTAATACACCTTAAATTTATTAATTTTTCAAAAATAAAATTCAATACAAAGATACTAATAAAAAGTATTCTAATTCATAATTCGTAATTTTTATTTCGTAATTGATTTTATATTTATAACCGAAGCTCGGGTTTTAATATAAAAGGGAAGAAAAGACAAATTATCCTTAGTTAATTGAATTTTTATATATTGCTCTGTCTTACTCCCTCTCCTTTGGAGAGGGTTGGGGTGAGGTCTTATAACCGAAGCTCGGGTTTAAATATAAAAGATAACAAAATAAAATAAATGCCCCACCAAATTAATGATGAGGCTCCCAATTATTATTTATTAAACTTACCTACCAGCAGGCATCTTTACTTTTTTATTTTCAAAATTCCGATGAAAGAAACTACATCGATGCTCTTTAAATTATTTATTAATTGCTTGTTCAACTGATTTTGCTGTGTCAAGTACAGTATTTTTAAAGGGTATAGGTTTCCAATTAAACGTTTTCATTGTATTACTTACATCAGCTTCTATGGTGTTTCCAACAAATGGAAGCATCCCTTTCATTTCGTCATTGAATCTGGCAATAAACTTCAATAAAAAAGTAGGTGCTAATTTAGTGCTTA
>JBAXLO010000225.1:0-7148 GCA_037134755.1 Bacteroidota bacterium
CGTGAAATGTTTGATCTATATCTTGAACCTTTCAGAGTAGCTTTTCAGGAAGCACATGCTAAAGGTACGATGGCTTCGTATAATGATTATGATGGGATTCCAATTATTTCAAGCAAATATTTTCTAACAGAGATCTTAAGAAAACAGTTTGGTTTCGATGGATATGTTGTAAGTGATAGTCATGCTTTAGAGGATTTATATACAAAGCATTTTGTAGCTGCTGATTTAAATGATGCTGCACGAATGGCACTGGAAGCCGGTTTAAATGTGAGAACAAATTTCAGTACACCTTTGTATTATATAAATGCAATAAGATTTGGTGTCAAAAATGGAACTATACCTATTTCTTTAGTTGACGAACGTGTAAAAGAAGTTTTAAGAGTTAAATTCTGGATGGGTTTATTTGATCATCCTTATGTTGAGAATCCTAAAGCTGCTGATAAAACAGTTCATTCAAAAGAAGCTCAGGAATTATCATTGAGGGCAGCAAGAGAGAGTATTGTTCTTTTAAAGAATGAAAATAATTTGCTACCTATTAATAATAAGGAGAAAATAAAGACTGTTGCAATTATAGGTCCTAATGCAAAAGAATATAAGAGTCTTACTTCAAGATATGCACCTGTTTATCCCGATATTATAAAAGTTTATGATGGGATAGCAGCAGAACTTCCCAATACTAAGATTTTATATGCTAAAGGTTGCGAACATGTTGATAAAAACTTTCCTCTTAGTGATATTGAAGATTTTGATCTTACAAAAGAGGAAACAGATTTAATAAATGAGGCAGTAGATGTAGCCTCGAAGTCTGACATGGTTTTTTTAGTTGTTGGTGATGGCGAAAAGACTATTGGTGAAGGTAAATCAAGATTAAACCTTAAATTACCCGGCAGGCAGGATGATTTAGTCAAAAAAATAGCTGAATTAAATAAGCCTACTGTTATGATCCTTGTAAATGGTCGTCCTGCTACTATTAATTATGCAAATAGGCATATACCGGCTATTATTGAGTCGTGGTATTTAGGAGAAACAACAGGTAAGGCAATTGCTGATGTTATTTTTGGAAATTATAATCCGGGTGGGAAACTTTCGGTGCCTTTTATAAAACATGTTGGTCAGATACCACTTTCTTTTCCAATGAAATCATCAGCTGATGGAAATGGTGATGCAAATGTAAGTGGTTTTATTTATCCTTTTGGTTTTGGTTTGAGTTATACAACTTTTCAATATAATAATCTAAAAATAAATACAGATAATTATAAAAGTAAAGGGAAGGTAGAAATTAGCTTTACAATTAAAAATACGGGTAAGATAAAAGGTGATGAAGTGGTACAACTGTATATTCATGATGAGGTTTGTTCCGTTACTACTTATGAAAAGCATTTGCGAGGGTTTGACAGGATAACTTTATCGCCAAATGAACAAAAGATAGTAAGATTTGATTTAACTGCAAATGATTTTTCTATATTGAATAAAGATATGCAAAGAGTAGTAGAACCGGGCTGGTTTACAATAATGATTGGTGCTTCTTCTGAAAATATTTGTCTGAATTCTAAATTTGAATTAAAATAATGTTTACTTTTGTAGAAAAATTAATACAATGAAACAATTCTTATTAACAATTACTTTTATCCTATTTATTATAATTAAAATTAATGCGCAAATAGAACCAATTAAAATAAATGGATATGCCCAAGGCACAACCTATTCTATTACTTATTATGATAAAGAGAATAGGAATTTAAAACATGAAATTGATAAACTTTTAAAAGAATTTGACCATTCTGTATCGTTGTGGGATTCTACTTCTATAATTTGTCAAGTTAACCGAAATGTTTCTGAAGTAAAACTTGATAAATATTTTATTGATTGTTTTAATAAATCTCAGGAAACTTCTATAGGAAGCAATGGAGCATTTGATGCTACAGTTCAACCATTAGTGTCAATATGGGGATTTAGTATTAAGGAAAAAGGTAAAGTTACCAAGCAAATGATTGATAGTATTCTTCAATTTGTAGGCTATAAAAAGGTTGAGTTAAAGAATGGTAAAATTATTAAAAAAGACCCACGATTAAAACTCGATTTTGACGGTATAGCTCAAGGATACTCTGTAGATGTTGTTTCTAAGTTCTTATCTTCAAAAGGAATTACTAGCTCTTTGGTTGAGATTGGTGGTGAGGTTTATGGCTTAAATAAAAAACCTAACGGAAAAAATTGGGTTGTAGGAATTGAAAAACCTATTGACAATCCTGATTCAGCAAATCCTTTAAAGGCAATAGTTAAGATTGAGAATAAAGGGATGACTACTGCAGGTAATTATCGTAAGTTTTATGAAGAAAATGGTATGAAATATTCTCATACTATTGATCCTAAAACTGGATACCCTTGCCAAAATACTTTATTAAGTGTTACTGTATTGGCAGATGATGCTTTTACAGCTGATGCTTGGGATACTGCTTTAATGGTAATGGGTTTGGATAATTCTATTAAATACCTCTTAAATCATCCCGAATTACAAGCATATCTTATCTATTCAGATGAAAAAGGGAATTATAAAATTTACGAAACTTCAAAAATTAAAGAACTAACTACAGAAGTTGAATAAAATTTAATAACCTTCTCATATTGTTAGGATTGTAACAGTTTTTATTTAAACTAATAAGTTGATAACAAAATAAATGATTAAACTCATTTATTTCTTTTTTTTAGAAAAATTATAGCTTCTTAAATCTTCATAAGTGCTTATGGATGTTAAAGTTTGTTAATTTAGTTGATATAATAACATTTTTTTTTAATTTTGTACTTCATAAGTTAAAAACTATTAAAAAGTCTTATTAATTAATTAAAAAATGAAAAGAAAATTTCTCTCTCTGTTTTTATTTGCAATGTTGGTAGTAGGGATATCAACAAAAGTTAAATCACAAACTGCAGGAACTTTAACATTTACTTACACACAAGCCGCCCCAACAACACAGGCTACAATGAATGTTCTAGCTGTTTGGATACAAGATAGCGCAACAGCTTCTTTTATTAAAACCAAAATGCGCTATTGGGGTAATGGTACTAGTGATCATTTACCAACATGGAAAGCTAAATCTGCTTCGAACGTAGTAGATGCATCGACCGGTGCAACTCTAAAAGCAAGTACAACACCTACTGCTTTTGGTACAAAATCAACAACATGGAATGGTACTAATGTTAGTAGTGTAGTTGTGGCTGATGGAACTTATAATATTTTTGTTGAAAGTTCGATTTCCAGTCCACAACCATCTTCAAATCAACATTCATTTATTACTAACTTCTACTTCCACAAAGGCCCAAATGCAGAACATTTAACTCCAACAGGACCAACCTATTTTACTAATGTTATTTTAGATTGGGCACCTGCTGTAGCTACAAGTCCAGTTGTAACTACCGGAACTACTACAAGCATAACCCAGACCACAGCTACATGCAGCGGTAATGTAACTTCTGATGGAGGATCAGCAATTATAACAAGAGGCGTTTGCTATGATACTTTAGCTAATCCTGATACTAATAAAATGAAAATGATAGCAACTGGAACTACCGGAGCTTATTCATGTAATATGACAGGTTTAGCTGCTAATACAACTTATCATGTAAGAGCTTATGCTGTAAATAGTATTGGTATTGCTTATGGAGTTGACTCTACTTTTAAAACTCAATGTGTAAAACCAACTACACCTGTTGCTTCTCAAAGTGGTAATACACTTTCATCTAATACCGCTACAGGTAATCAATGGTATAATACAACTTCTGGAGCAATAAGTGGTGCAACTAACCAAACATACAATCCAACTGCAAATGCTTCATATTATGTAACTGTTACAGCTAATTCATGTATGTCTGATCCTTCAAATACTATTGTTTATAGTACTGTAGGTGTTCAAACTTATGATAATAATAAAACTATAAATGTTTATCCTAATCCAGTGTCAAACGAATTAGTTATAGAGATTACTGGTAATAAAGACAAACAAGCTTACGAAATATATAATTCAATAGGACAAGTTGTTTATAAAGGATCTCTTTTAGAAAAAACTATTGTTCAAACAACTGATTTTTCATCAGGAGTGTATATGATTAAATTAGAAAATGGTAAAACATTTGAGTTTAAGAAAATATTAAAAAAATAAGAAATATATGATATGAAAGTATTCATGTCTTTTGAATACTTTCTGTATCTTTTCAAAATATTAATAAAATAATAACTGTTAGTATTTTTTTGTAAAGAAGATATTTTATGATTTTAATTTTAGCATCCTATTGTGAAACAGGATGCTTTTTTTTTATTTAATAATTTTTTTTTTTGAACCTTCATAACTAATTAGGGAGGTTAAATTTTGTTAATTTGTTTAATATGATAAACTATTTATTTCTATTGCTGTTTAACTTAAGTAAAAAACAATTAAACAATCATATTTAAAATTAAATTACAAAAATGAAAAGAACATTCATCACCTTATTTTTATGTGCAATGTTGATAATTGGATTGTCAACAAAAGTTAAATCACAAACAGCAGGAACCTTAACATTTACCTTCACACAATCTGCTCCAACAACACAGGCTACACAAAATGTAATGGCCGTTTGGATTGAAGATAGTGCAACAAGTGCATTTGTTAAAACTAAAATGCGTTATTGGAGTGGTGGTACTAATGATCATTTACCAAGTTGGGTTGCTAATTCAGGACAGAGTGTAGTAGATGCATCGACCGGTGCAACTCTTAAATCTAGTACAACACCAACAGCTTTTGGTTCCAAAACCATTACATGGAATGGAACAAATGCTGCTGGAACACTTGTGGCTGATGGTGTATATAAAATTTTAATTGAAAGCTCATATTGCAACCCTCAACCTGCAGGGGGAACACATTGGCTTATTACAAATTTTAATTTTAAAAAGAGTTCAACTGCTCAACATTTAACTCCTACAGGTCCTACTAATTTTAGTGCTATAACTATTGACTGGGTACCTGCAGCAGCTACTGCTCCTGTTGTAGCTACAGGAACTACTACAACTATAACCCAGACTACAGCTACTTGCAGTGGAAATGTAACCTCTGATGGTGGCTCTGCAATTACTGTAAGAGGTGTTTGTTATGATGTTAGTGCAAGTCCTGATACTACTAAAACTCATGTGACTGCAACCGGAACTACCGGTGCTTATACATGCAATCTTACGGGATTAGTTGCTAATACAACATATCATGTAAGAGCTTATGCTATAAATAGTGTTGGAATAACTTACGGTGTTGATTCTACTTTTAAAACTCAATGTGTAAAACCTACTACTCCTGTTATTACTCAAACCGGCAATACACTTAATTCTAATACAGCTACAGGTAATCAATGGTATAATACTACTTCAGGAGCAATTACAGGTGCAACTAATCAAACCTATAATCCAACTGCAAACGCTAGTTATTATGTAACTGTTACAGCTAATGCATGTATGTCTGATCCTTCAAATACTATTGCGTATAGCACTGTAGGTGTTCAAGCTTATGACAATAATAGAACTATAAATGTTTATCCTAATCCGGTATCTAACGAATTAGTTATTGAGATTACAGGTAATAAAGACAAACAAGCTTACGAAATATATAATTCAATAGGACAAGTTGTTTACAAAGGATCTCTTGTGGAAAAAACTACTGTTCAAACTACTGATTTCCCTTCTGGAGTATATATGATTAAATTAGAGAATGGTAAAACATTTGAATTTAAGAAAATATTAAAAAAATAAAATGAAAAAGATATGAAAGTATTCTTAATTTGAATATTTTTTGTATCTTTGCAAAATCTTAATAAAACGATACTTAATTGTATCTTTTAACAAGATGATTTTTCATGATTTTAAGTTTTGGCACTCTGTTGTGAAACAGGGTGCTTTTTTTATTATGATAATGAAAGTCTTGAAAATATAATTAACAAAATATTAACTTATAATCTTTCCTATTACTCCTTTTCTTTTATTTTGTTAACCAAGTGTTAAAGTATTACAATACTTGATTTAGATATTGTTTTTTCTCTATATTTGCACAAAAATTAATTACAAATTTAACAATTAAAACGTATGGAAAAAAAGTTACATCTTTCATTATTAAGCATTATTATTATTGCTTTATTTTTGTTTGTTGGTGGAGCAAAGTCACAAACAGCGGGCACATTAACTTTTAATGTAACCCCAACTACACATAATGGTAGTTATTCGGCTAAACATTTTATAGCAGTTTGGATCGAAAACTCAAGTGGTACTTTTATCAAAACCAGAACCAGATTAGGTTCGAGTGGAAACTGCAATTCGCATTTAATTGCATGGAAAGCAAAATCCGGATCTAGTGTTGTAGATGCTACAACCGGCGCTTCATTAAATGCTTATAGTGCTCTTACTTATACCTGGATTGGAAATGATTTAACAGGGACTGCACCAGCATATACCATCGTTCCTGATGGAAATTATAGAATAGTGATTGAATGTTCATGGGATGATTCTAATACATTGGGTTCAGGAAGAGATACTACTTCAGTGTGGTTTTATAAAGGAGCTGCTGCTGTAAATCTATCTCCAACTGCTACTACTAACTTTGGTAGCATGTCGTTAACCTGGGCGCCTGCAGGAGTTGCAGTTCCTGAATTAACTAAAGCTGCTGATATTAAAGTTTATCCTAATCCTACCAAAGGTTTGATAAATATTAATTTCGATAATGCTTATTATGGTAGTTTATTGAAGGTTGAAAACATTTTAGGACAAACTGTTTATCAAGAAGAAGTAGAACTATTTAACTCTGGTGTTAAAACTATTGATTTAGGAAACAATCCTAACGGAATTTATTTTGTTACTATCCAAGGTAATGAAACAAAATTAATGTATAAAGTGATTTTAAATCATTAAAATAATTACGAAAAGGCTTTTAGCTAATTAGACTGTTAGACTATTAGGAAAAATAATCTTTCCTGTCAGGATAAACATAAAAAAACCTTCATCATTTATTTGATGAAGGTTTTTTTGTTAGAATGCCTGATTTACAATTATTAATTATTAATTATTAATTATTAATTATTAATTATTTCTTAGGTATAACTGTTACCTTTATTTGTGCATCTAAAGCTATTGAAGTTGATGC
>JBAXLO010000226.1:0-7074 GCA_037134755.1 Bacteroidota bacterium
GTTTATCTACCTGAAATTCTTTTATTAAGATAGTATTATAGCAAATTCGCAATTGTGAATTATGCATTTATTTTATTATTTGAATATTTTATCACCAATTTCGCAATGGCGAATTCATTATTTAAGAATCTATGTTTAAAATTCAATTGTTTGGGCATCAAATTCGCAATTGCGAATTTATAAAATTGATGTAATTTCCTTTAATTTGTACTTTTTGAATTAGTAAATTAATATCTAATTATATATTTGATAATATCTAAAATACAATATAATATAACTAATAAATTTAATATTTTTAATAATTTGCAAAACTTTTCTAAGCAGTAACTAATTTTATTCTTCTAAAAATTCTATTTTACTACGATAAATTTAATTTCGCCCCTTTTTTCGCAATTGCGACTTTTAGTCATGCTATTTAAAATACGGATATACAAGGTATAAAAAAAGTGAGTTTTTGATTTCGCCCCTTTTTTCGCAATGGCGAATTTAAACGCTTGACTTTTGCTCATTAATATTGTAATATTGCAATTTATTTTAGGTATAGGAGAAAAAATCTCCCTCATTTAATAAGAAAACTAACTATCGTCAAACAATTATTATTAACTAAAAAATGAAAGGAGATTTATGGCAAAAGTAATATAAATATTGTAAATTGAGAAATATATTTCTTAATATACCGCATTCTAAGAAATAATATGAATGTGTAATCAAATTAATTTTAATTATCTTACTTTATAAATTTAATTTTCAAACAAATGAAAAAAATATTTTTTATCTTCTTACTTGCAGTTATTGGATTAACTGCCAAAAGTTTTGGGCAAGGGACTTGTCAAAATGCTCAGAATTTATATCCTTCTGATACTGCAATTCAATTATTATCAGCAAATGATACTATTGCTTGGTATATTTATCAGGCTACCACTCCTAATTTAACTTTGCAAGTTTCTATGTTAGATACTCTACGTGAAACAGTTTCTGGAATTTATATCTATTCAGGGAATTGTGATAATTTTACTTTAGTTGACTCATCGCACAATGCTTATAATTTAATGCTTAATATAAACACACTTACAATTGGGAATATCTATTATGTTAAAATAACTAAACCTGCTTTAACACCTTCAGTAAAATTCATATTGGATATTTGGACAAAAATTTTAAATTGTAGTGATATTATTTATAACTGTCGTGATGGACAAAGTTCAAGTCCTATTACTCCAGGGTATAATTGTGATCTTGTATGTAATGGTAATTTTGAATACTACACAAGTATACCAACATATACTAGTCAGATTGGACTTGCTTGTCCCTGGGGATCAGTGAATGATGCTAGTCCTGATTATTTTAATGCAGATGCAATAAATCTAAGCAATCCTAGTTGGCCAGGTAATGAAGTAGGTGTTCCTAAAAATAACTTTTGTAATAACCAACCAGATATGATAACTGGACATAAAGGATATGCTGGATTTGGAGTAGCATTATCAGCTGTAGGTCATGAATATTATGGTTATCAAGAATATATTTACGAACCACTTAAAGAGGCACTATTGCCAGGTCTTGAATATACTGTAACTTTTAATATAAGTAGAGCTTGTGAATATAAATACGCTGTTGATAATATAGGAGTATTTTTAAGCGAAAATTATCCTTATATAGGTAGTAATGGCCAATCAGGACAAAATATAACTCATTCTATTCCCTATAATACTGATTTCCCATATCAAACTTGGATTTGGAAAGATAACTATCCACTAACACCTTATATGACTAATATAAACTGGACTACTATAACTTATAATGTTTTCCCAACTTATCCTATAAACTATATAGTAATTGGAGGTTTTGGACCTGTAACATATACAAGCTCTACAGGATGGGAACAAGGAGCTTATTATTATATAGATGAAGTGCATATAGTACCTGTTCCACCGAATCTTACAATTACTGCTAATCCTAATCCAATTTGTTCTGGATATTTAACAACACTTTCAAGTAATTTAAATACACCCATTAATTGGAGTTCTAATCCTACATGCAATATCTTAAATCCTACAAATAGTATAAGTACAAATGCAATTCCGATAGCGTCTAGTCCAACTACTTTTACATTTACCGGAACATTACAATATGCACCACAATCAGGATGCATACTTACCGCTAATACAACCGTAAATGTTGTAGATCCTCCTGTTCCTACTATTAGTGGGACCTCTAATTTTTGCACTGGAGGGTCAACAACTTATTATACTGAAGCTGGGAAAACAGGATATGTATGGTCAATAACAGGAGGAACTATTATTTCAGGGCAAGGGAGCTACAGTATTGTAGTTACATGGACTTCTAACGGAACAAATACCATAAGTGTTAATTATAGCAATTATGTTTGTACGGCTGCAAGCCCAACTATTCTTCAGGTAACAGTTGGACCGATACCTCCACCTATTATAACAGGACTTAATAATAATTGTGATCTTACAACTACTTATACTGCTTCAAATATTTACAACACAACTAATTTTACTTGGAATATAACAAATGATGCTAGTTGTCCACAATGTGTTTTTCAAACAGATAATGTATCAGTTACTTGGAATGATTATCCTTTACTAACAAATACAACCCCTGGAGAAGTTAAAGTTACATATATTGATCCTAATGGTTGTTCAGCATCTTCATTTATTGAAGTTTATGCTTGTTGTGGTAAAGATGGATCTACTAATCTTCATGACCCGAATAAATTATATAAATCAGGGGATATACCTTCTGCAGGAAATACATTTTTTATTAATGGTACAGTAACATTTGATGATAATATCGTAATAAGCAATCAAACAGTTTATTTAGGTCCTTATGCTAAAATAAATGTTACTACAAATCATAAACTAACAATCGATGCTCAATCGACTTTGTCATGTCGACATGAAGGATGTAATTTTATGTGGGACGGTATTTATGTTAATGATGATAATACTTACATCAACGTACAAAATGGCTCAACTATTGAAGATGCAATAAATGGTCTTGTGTCAGATAAAGATGGTATAATTAATATTGATAATTCATATATGACTGATAATTACTATAGCGTTAAAATTAATAATTCAAATATTTTGACTTCTCCATTACCAGGCTATTCTGTAACTTATGTCCCTTATTTGGGATCTTTTACAAATACCAAATTTAATTTTGTAGGTGATATAACAACACATACACATCTTAATTATCCTCCAATGAATAACTCAAAATCACTTGTTGGAGTTTATTGTAATGATGCGCATAATATTAATATTGGTGACGAAACATCACCTGATCTGAAAAATACATTTGATAAGCTGCGTTATGGTATTTATGCATATAATTCGGATATTAATGTTGTAAATGATGAATTTACAAACATTGTAAATGGAGGCTATGCTCCACCATTTCAAACTTATGATGGTGTAGATGGTTGGCATAAATTTTATGCTGAAGGAGCTATATATGCATTTGACGATATGTATAGAAAAACAATTTTTCAACCTAATAAATTAATAGTAGGAGGAAGTATTGCAAAACGTAATTATTTCGATAACTGTAAAACAGGTATTTTTTCGTATGGATATGAAAATTATTTGAATAATAACGATTTTAATAATTGTGTTAATGGAATAGATTTAGTTGATATTAGGACAAAAACCGATATAGAGGATAATTCAATCTATTCATCACTTACAACATTACCTTTAGTAAAACAAGGCAAAGGAATATCAGTTAGAAACACTATATATTTAATAAAAGGGAGCAATTGTTTAATTATGCATAATGATATAACAGATAAAGTAAATGGTATTTCGTTAATGAGTGTTAATTCTGCACTTCCTTATTCAGGTATTGACACACCTAATTTAACAGAAATAACTGATAATAAAATCATGAATTTTTATCAATTAAATACTCCAATACCAATAGGTGAAAAACATTGTGGTATAACGGCTGCCGATTGTTATGGAATTACAATATCAATGAATTTAATTAGCAGAAATCTCCCAATATTTGATCCACTCGGCGATTATGATGATATAAGAGGTATTTGGTTAACTGATTGCCAAAATGCGTATGTATTCCAAAACCATTTGATAAATATGGGTAATGGAATTTTAACAAATGGACATTTAGAAAAAACCATGTTTGATTGCAATAAAATGGATGAGAACTATTATGGTTTTAGGTTTTGGGGTGGTTCTGTTATTACCAATCAGGGCATTCTAATAGGGAATGCAGATGCTTATAATCCTTGCAACGAGTGGAATAATTTTAACCCTCCACCTTTGCGTAAAAGAATGTACGATGATCAAAGTGGAGGTTTAATTTCTCCTGGATTTACTTACTTTTACGATAATACTGCTGATCCAAAATATAATCCAAATCCAAAATCAGGAATTTATATAAATCCTGCTTTTAATCAAAATGCAATATGTAAATGTAATAAACCAACTGGTACTGGTCTAGATCCTGTGGGGTATAGTGTCCCTGATAATCTGGATGCACGTGAAGCAGCAATGGGACAAATAGTGAGAGACGAGAAAATATATACATTTTTGGAAGAGCAATATAAGGAAACAGATCGCGAATATGTATATGACATCTTACGCAAAAACCTTTCGATTGTTAATATGGGCGGTACTGATGATAATGTATATTTGCAGTTTTATGACTTAATGAAAAATTCAGATTATGGCATGATATTGAAAATGCAGGAAAGTGTGGATGCACAAAATATGGTACTTGCTAAACAAATGTTAGAACAGGTAGTTGGTGATGATTTTATTAATAATAACCGCAAAATTGTTGACAATATTTATTTAGATACATGGGCAAGCGGAATATATAATTTTACAGATGATCAATATAATACGTTATACGATATTGCTACTCTTACGCCTTATGCCGGAGGCAATGCCGTATATACTGCACGTGTGATGCTTAATTTAGATCCTACAGATCTTAATATGGAATATGCAAAACCACCAGCACACAATCAACCAATTGTTACTGAAAATACTGTTAAGGTATATCCGAACCCTGCGCATAAACAATTTACTATCGAATTTAAGGATGTTATTAATAACGCATTAATTGAAGTTTATAGCAGTATGGGTAATCTAGTATTTACCGATAATATGAAAGGTGTTTATATCAAGAATATTGATGTAAGTAATTTAAATGACGGCTTCTATTTCTATAAAATTACTATTAATGGAACGAAGTTCTCATCAGGTAAATTAACTATTTTAAAAAAATAATATAACCTTTTATAAGTAAATCCTGTCTATATGGCAGGATTTACTTATTTTTGTACTTTATATGACATACATAAAAGGCATATTTATTCTACTTTTCCTCTCTTTGATATTTAATATTAAAGGACAGCAAATTATTGGAACTAATTTGGTTCAAAATCCTTCCTTCGAGGAATATTACAGTTGCCCTTGTAATGAAGGTGAATTATTTAAATGTAAATATTGGTGGGGGTTTAGTACTGATTTTTTTAATATTTGTTCACCTTTTCTTTGTCCAGCATCTTATCCATCAAATTTTGCTGGTTTCCAATATGCTCATTCAGGGACTGCTTATGCGGGTGCAATTATCTATGATTATACATGGAGGAGATATAGAGAATCAATAAAAACAAAACTTAATGATTCGTTAAATATAAATAAAAGATATTGTGCAAACTTCTATATTTCTCTTAGTGAATTTTCATATACAAGGATTCCTAATTCTTATATATTACTAGACACAATTGGTATGCTTTTTACTAAAGATTCTATTAAGGATACTGTTCTACCAATTATAAATAGTGGGATTAAAGTTCAGAATGATATATTTAATATAGATACAGTAAGTTGGTTTAAAATGTCCTTTAATTTTTTATCTAATGGTGGTGAAAAATATTTAGCAATAGGAAACTTCGAGGATATAATTAATTGGCCTATTGGTACACAAGGATTAACTTATGTTTATATAGATGATGTATCGGTATGTGAGTGTAGTTTTAAGTTTAACTTAGGGAATGATACAACTTTATGTGATGGGGAAACATTACAGCTTAAAGTAAATATGCCCAATGCCACATATATCTGGCAGGATGGGAGTACAGATAGTACTTATAAGGTAACACAAGTAGGTATTTATTGGGTAAAAGCTTACTTTGCAGATTATAATATTACTACTTATGATACTATTAATATAATGTATAAGGATTGTGAAGATACGTTGGTAATACCAAATATCTTTACACCAAATGGAGATAACATAAATGATTATTTTGTTATAAAGAATATTGAATATTGGAATATTAATCTGCAAGTTTTCAATAGATGGGGAGTTATTGTTTATGAGGATAATAACTATAAAAATAATTGGGATGGAAAATATAAAGGTAATCCCTTAGCTGATGGAACTTACTTTTATATTATAAAAACTAAAGGAAAGGATAGTGGAAATGAGAAAGAGTATAAAGGGAGCTTGATGATAATGAGATAGACCTTTCCCGTCTCGACTCCCCTCGACGACTGATAGCTCTGCACAAGGACATAGGAGAGTACTTGAAGAAATACTTAAAATGCATTGAGTTTGGAGTGCTTAGAATTGGAAGAAAATAAGAATTCTAAACATTGATAAAAAAAATACTCTTTAGTATAGGCTCTACTTGATATTCTAACCATAGAAACAAGCTCAACTACTGATTTGGTGATTTGGCGAATTAGTGATTTAAAATACTTATTTATTTTTTTAACTTTAGTAGCTATGGATATAGAACATAACATAATTACCTTATTTATAGTTAAGAGAACAAAAAAGTGGTCAATTGCGATAATTTAGACAATGAGTTTTAGTTTTTAAATAACATATTATGGATTCGTAGTTATAAACTAAAAAAGGAGTAATCTGTTCCCAAATTCGCCATTGCGAAATTAAACAGTTTATCTACTTTACATTCATATAATAAGATTGTGTCAAAGTAAATTCGCAATTGTGAATTATGCATTTATTTTATTATTTGAATATTTTATCACCAATTTCGCAATGGCG
>JBAXLO010000227.1:0-7060 GCA_037134755.1 Bacteroidota bacterium
TTAGGCTATTAGTTTAAAAAACCTTCATCATGTATTTGATGAAGGTTTTTTTATTACCTCCTGTCAGATTTCCCATCGAGACGGGTAATGTCATTAAGTTAAGGATTTGTTTTAATAAATTGTTTGCCTGTAGGGCATAAATATCAATAGAAAATAATTTGAATCCTTGTATTTCCTTGTCCGGAGGACATAAACATAAAAATATAGAAGAAATTTGTGTTAATTTCCTCCGGAAAATGGTTTAATGTATTGCTACTTTTCTATTGATATTATTCTCCTACGGAGAAATTTTCTTAACTTAATGACATTGCCTGACAGGTATAAATAAAGAAAAGGTAATTAAATCTGACAGGATTTCTAAAGAATATCACGGAAAGAATAATCCTATATCCCAAGAACATTCAATAAACAGAAGGATTAATTTTTTAGACAATAAGTTTTAAACTTCAACATAAAAAAGAAGCGACTGTCTCATTTAAGACAGCCGCTTCTTTTTTACAACTAGCTAGATATTCTAATTTAGTTTAACCGCATTTAGAGTAACCACAATGTTTACATGCTAAGCATCCTTCTTTATAAATAAGACCTCCTTTTGCACCACATTCAGGACAACTTTCTTCAGTTGCTTCAGTACCATCAGGAATGTACTTTTTAATAGCTCTAACTACACCATTCTTCCAAGTATTAATTGAATCAATTTCCAGATTAAGATTTGAGATCAAATCAACTGCAAAAGTTAATGGCATACCATGACGTAGAATGCCTGAAATTAGTTTTGCATAATTCCAATACTCTTTATTAAATGATCGCGAAAGACCTTCAATTGTTACCTTATAACCTTCTTTATCCTCAAATTGGAAATCATATCTTGCTTTTTCTGTCCCTTCTTTATGACGTGAAACCCATCCATTACTAACCCAAGGTGGCAAATAGAAACCCTCGGCTTTACCTGTAAATATTTCATAAGGTTTGTTGTCCAATAATCCAACAACTGCAATCCACTTTTCGTAATCATTTTGGAAACGCACTACTTCAGCTTCTAATTTCTTTGGACGTGGTGGTGCTTTTGTTTCGTGGAATTCATAAGCATCTTCTTTGGTATCTGAATTAGAAATTAAAACTCCAGACCTAGAACCATCGCGATAGATAGTTATTCCTTTACATCCTGTTTCCCATGCAGTGCGGTAAATATCACTTACAAGTTCTTCAGTAGTGTCTTTAGGCACATTTACAGTTACGCTAATTGAATGATCAACCCATTTTTGTACAGCACCTTGCATTTGAACTTTACTCACCCAGTCAATATCATTAGATGTTGCTTGATAATATGGGGACTTTGCTATGATTGGTTCTAATAGTTCATCATTGTAAGTTTTAATCTCATTAAAATCATAATTGTTAACTTTTAACCATGTTAAGAATTTAGGATGGAATACATTGTATTCTTCCCATGCATCCCCAACTTCATCAATAAAATTAACAGTTACATTCTTATCATTAGGATTAACTTTTCTCCTTCTTTTATAAGAGATCATGAATACGGGTTCGATACCGGAGGTTGTTTGAGTACAGATACTAACACTTCCGGTTGGAGCTATTGTTAAAGAAGCTATATTTCTTCTGCCATATTTAACCATGTTCTCATAAACATCAGGTGCGGCATCCCTTAATCTTTGTATAAAAGGATTGTTTTTCTCTCTTTCGCTGTCGTATAAAGGGAAAGCACCACGTTCGCGGGCTAATTGTACGGATGCACTATAAGCTTCAATAGCTAAATTACGGTGAACTTCAACAGAGAAATCAGTAGCACTATCGGTACCATATTTAAAACCTAAAGCAGCAAGCATATCACCTTCGGCAGTAATACCAAAACCGGTACGACGACCTTCCATTGCTTTCATTTTTATATTAAGCCATAGAAGTTTTTCAACTCTTTTTACTTCTTCGTCTTCTGGATCTGATTCTATCTTTTCAAGTATTTTTTCTATCTTTTCTAATTCCAAATCAATAATGTCATCCATTATTCTTTGAGCCATATTAGCATGCTTTGCAAACAATTCAGAGTTAAAGCTAGCTTCGGGAGTAAAAGGGTTATCAACATAACTATAAAGATTTATAGCTAGTAATCTGCAACTATCATAAGGACATAAAGGGATTTCACCACAAGGGTTAGTTGACAAAGTTTTAAACCCTAAATCAGCATAACAATCGGGTACAGATTCTCTGATAATAGTATCCCAAAAAAGAATTCCAGGTTCGGCTGACTGCCATGCATTATGTATTATCTTATTCCATAAGTCTCGTGCATTAATCTCGTGCACAAACGAAGGATTTTCGGAATCAACAGGATATTGTTGTCTGTATGGTTTGCCACTAACCACACTACGCATAAATTCATCATCAATTTTAACAGAAACATTGGCTCCGGTTACTTTCCCCTCTTCCAATTTAGCATCAATAAACTTTTCAGCATCCGGATGTCTTATCGAAATACTTAACATCAACGCACCTCTACGACCATCCTGAGCAACTTCTCTAGTAGAATTTGAATATCTTTCCATAAAAGGAACGATACCTGTTGAGGTAAGCGCACTATTCTTAACAGGACTGCCTTTAGGACGGATATGCGATAGATCGTGACCTACGCCACCTCTTCGCTTCATTAGCTGAACCTGTTCCTGATCTACTTTCATGATACCACCATATGAATCTGAATTACCATTATTGCCTATCACAAAACAATTAGATAATGAAGCTACCTGAAAATTATTGCCAATGCCGGCCATAGGACTACCCTGAGGAATTACATATTTAAAATCTTTTAATAATCCAAAAATCACTTCTTCTGTTAAAGGGTTAGGATATTTTTGTTCGATACGTGCAATCTCCGAAGCAATTCTATGATGCATATCATCTGGAGTTAATTCATATAGGTTTCCCTCACTATCTTTTAGTCCATATTTATTCATCCATACACTTGCCGCCAGAGTATCTCCTTTGAAATACTCAGTTGCACTATCTAATACTTCTTTGTGCGAATACTTTTGCAATTCTTTTTTTGTTTTTTGTTTCGGTTCCTCAGCCATTCCTTCTTTTTTTATATTTGGATCATTTTCATTAAAGAGTATATCCGGCCTCCTTCTATTCTCTAAAACTTCGTTATAATAACTGTCTTTCTTCTTGTTATCAAGACTAATTTCTTCATTTGTAAAAAGACTTCTTTCCATGACCGTCCTATTAGTTTGTGATATTTTTTTAAATAACTGTTGTAAATCAATAATAAAATGAATCCGATTTAAGAGTGCTAATATACGACTGAATTATGGATTATGACTAAAAGAGTAATTAACAATATCTGCTTAACCATAGCGCAAAGCCTTGATAAGACGATAAAGTAGGTTGTTGATAAAATTATTTACATTAAATTAACACACTCTTTTGTCATTGTAACCATCTGATTTAATGCATCCTTTTATTTACTTAATTTTGCTTTTTTTAGTGTTGAATTCAACATTAAATATAAAGAATTTTTTTAAAAGTATTTCTCTTTACACAATAATATAATAATGCCGAATATTTGAAGAGATTTTATTTGTTGATTAAGAACCATTGATATTCATAACAATAATCTTAATAAATTTTAAAAAAGATTTTTTCAGATTAAAACTAATATTTACAATGATTGCAATATCTTATAATAACTGTGACATTTAAAATCATATTTACAATTCAATTGTTTTAAGTATTTACGAAACTTAATATACTGAGTCCCGTAAATTTTTAGTATCTTTGCACCGTAATTTAATATGACAAATGGACGACAATTTTGAGGAATATTCAGAAGAGGAAATCAAGAATTTAATTGATAAATTCGAATCCATGCTCGAAAGTAATCAAACTTACTTTTTTGATGTAAACGATTTTGAGGTCATTATTGATTATTATCTCGAACGAAACAATCTCAGCAAAACCAGTATTGCTTTAAGATATGCCACAGGGCAGCACCCTAAATCTGTTGGTCTTTTATTAAAAAAGGCTCAGCTGTATGCTTTTTCAGATAAGACTGACAAAGCCCTTGAATTGTTGGCAAAAGTAGAACTATTAGATCCAACCAATAGCGATGTTTTCTTTACTAAAGGAGCTATTTACAGTCAGCTTAAACGTTACGAAAAAGCTATTGAAGAATATCATAAAGCCATTAATAAAGCCGAAGAACTTGATGAAGTTTATATCAATATTGCTTTTGAATACGAAAACCTTGGCAATTATAATAAAGCTATTGATTATCTTAAAAAAGCTTTAGAGATAAATCCCGACAACGAAGCAGTGCTCTATGAATTGTCTATCAATTATGAGTTTGCTGATAAGATGAATGATAGTATAGCTTTCTTCGAGAATTATCTTGAGGAAAATCCATACAGTAAAGTAGGCTGGCTTAATCTGGGTATAGCATTTAATATTGTAGGATTGTATGAAAAAGCTGTTGATGCATTCGACTTTTCTATAGCTATTGACGAAAACTTTTTAATAGGACATTACAACAAAGCTGCTACTTATATTAACTTAAATCAATTTCAAAGAGCAATAGATATTTATCTGGAGATATTAGATCTGGAGGATAACAAAGCTATCGGTAATTATTATATTGGCGAATGCTACGAGAAGCTGGAGAACTTTCCTTTGGCTATTAAATATTATGATATCGCGATTGAATTTGATGATCACTTTGCTGATGCCTGGCTTGGCAGGGGAATGGCTTGCTACGAACTTAAAAACGTTGAAGAGAGTATAAAGGATATTAGTAGAGCTGTTGAAATAGATCCTGAGAATTCAGAATATCTGTTTCTATTAGCCGACATACAACAAAAAGAGGGAATGTTAGAGGCATTGGAAACTTATCGTAAGGTTTCGGAACTCGAACCTACCAATATTGATATTTGGATAGAGTATTCGGATGCTTATCAGGAAGCTGATAATCTTGATAAAGCAATTGAGATTATTAAAACTGGTATTAGCTTTCAACCTGAGAATGCCGAACTCTTTTATAGGTTATCTGCATATTTATTATTGAATAAAGACACTAAAGAAGCTTATAATATATTAGAAGTAGCATTGGATATGGATTTATCTTATGCCGATGAGCTTATTGAATATATTGGAGAATTTGAAGAGAATAACCATTTAATAGATGTTATCAATCAATTTAAAATAGATATAAAAACAAATAAAGACAAAAGAACATGTTAGCAGAATTATCTTTCTTACCAAACAGAGAAAACAAACCAAGACAAGCAGGATTAACAATGGTGATGGACAAAGGTCTTAGCTTACGCGAAGCCGAAGATCTAGTATCAGTTGCTCATCATTTGATAGATTATGTTAAACTTGGTTTCGGTACTTCTTTATTTACTAATAATGTTGAAGAAAAGATTAAAAGCTATCAAAAGGCAGGTATTAAAGTTTATCTCGGAGGAACATTGTTCGAAGCTTTTATAATCAGAAACAAATATGAAGATTATAAAACGTTAATAAATAAGCTTGGGATAGACATGATTGAAGTCTCTGATGGCTCAATGGTGCTTGAACATGATTTGAAGTGTGATTATATAAATAAACTTTCAAAAGAATACACTGTTATCTCAGAAGTGGGTTCAAAGGAAGCCGGTGTAATTATTGCTCCTAACAGATGGATTACTATGATGCAAACCGAACTTGAAGCTGGTTCTATTAAAGTTATTGCTGAAGCTCGTGAAAGCGGTACTGTAGGCATTTATCGTCCTAATGGAACTGCTCATGTGGCTTTAATAAATAAAATCTTAGCGAAAGTTCCTCAAGAAAAGATCTTATGGGAAGCTCCTGTTAAATCTCAACAAGCTTGGTTTATTAAGCATTTTGGTGCAAATGTTAATTTGGGAAATATTGCACCAAATGAAATCGTTTCGCTCGAAACTTTAAGAATGGGCTTGCGTGGTGATACTTTTATGCAGTTTCTTCCTAAAGAATTGCAGAGCTAAATGAGACAATTCGGTATCATCGGATATCCTCTTTCGCATTCTTTTTCGAGACCTTATTTTCATAATAAGTTTGTAAAAGAAAATATTCCAAACGCAGAATATCATGTATTTCCTATCGAAAACATTAATGATATTAATACCATCGTCAGCAAACCTGAGTTATTAGGTTTAAGCGTTACCATCCCTCATAAACAAGCTGTAATCCCTTTTCTTGATGAACTTGATGATACTGCTTTGAAGATTGGTGCGGTTAACTGTGTTAAAATCTCTCATACTAATAGTATAACACATTTAAAAGGTTTTAATACTGATTGTATTGGTTTCGAAGAATCTTTAAAGCCGCTCTTAAAACCTTATCATACACAAGCATTAATTCTTGGCACTGGTGGAGCGTCTAAAGCTGTGGCTTATGTTCTTAATAAATTAAATATAGATTTCCTTTTTGTAAGTCGTACAAAAAGTGCAGATGCTACTATTACTTACGATGAATTAAATGAAGAGTCTATTGCACATAATTTGCTTATAGTTAATACAACTCCTTTGGGTATGTATCCTAACATAAATAACTCGCCTCGCCTCCCTTATCAATATATTACTGAAAAACATTTATTGTATGATTTAATTTATAATCCGGAGGAGACCGAATTTCTTAAGCAAGGAAAATTACATAATGCTGCTACTTATAATGGCGAAAAGATGTTGCATCTGCAAGCAGAAGCGTCTTGGAAAATATGGAATGATTAAGCTTTCTTTAACTTAGATTCCGACGTAAAATATGTAAACTGTCAGGAATTATCTTTGAGTTGAAAACAATATTAAAAAGAAGTGCCTAAAATTTGAAGTGCCTAAAATGCCTAAAGTTAAGAAGAAAGTGCTTGAAGTACTTGCAATACTTACAGTACTTGAAGTTAAAAACAATATTAAAAAGAAGTGCCTAAAATTTGAAGTGCTTAAAATGCCTAAAATTAAGAAGAAAGTGCTTGAAGTACTTGCAATACTTACAGTACTTGAAGTTGAAAACAATATTAAAAAGAAGTGCCTAAAAT
>JBAXLO010000228.1:0-7042 GCA_037134755.1 Bacteroidota bacterium
GTTTGCAAAAGAAAATATTATTAAATGTTAAATTTACACAAAATCTGGTAGATGTGCATAATTTTGTTAATGGTATGTATAATTTTACTATTTTTGTGGACGGAAATCAAAAAAATAGTAACAAAATAGTGATACAAAATTAATTATTAATAAATTAAGTCGAACTCCTTTATTAAAGGAGTTCGACTTTAATATAAAGAATAATGAAAATATTCAAACAATTTATCGTAATAGTTTTATTATTAATTCTACCTTTTATTACTTTTAGTCAACAAATAAACTTTAATAGAATTTATAATCCTGATAGTATTTATAACGTGACACCAGTTGGTCATACAGTACTTACTGCTAATAACAAATATATTATACAAGCTTATAGTGCTTTTTATAGCAGCAATTTATCATTGACTGCTATTTTGTTTATAGAACTTGATTCGATAGGTAATATTATTAAAAAGGTTTCTATTAAATCAGATACAATTATTTGTGTATCTGGCTTTGGATCATTTATACATACACATGATAGTGGATATTGCTATGTAGGTAATTTGCATACTACTACAAATAAATATCATTATTTTGTTAAATTAAACAATAATCTGGATACTTTATGGACTAGTAAGATACAACAAACAGATTCATTAGATGAAGGTAATTATCAATTATGCGAAACTTTTGACAAAGGTTTCGTCATGGTTGGGGAAAAAGATATAAATTCAACAATTACTAATGTTTTAATTATTAAAATAGATAGTCTTGGTAATCAATTGTGGAAAAAAACAATAGCATTGGGTGGTTTAAGCCCTGCTTATCAAATAAGGGAAACACCGGATAAAGGGTTATTAATTTGTGGATATAAAGCTTCCCCATATTCGAACGTTTATACCGGTGGTCCTTTCATTCTTAAAACAGATAGTGCCGGTAATTTAAAATGGAGTAGTTTCCCAAATTCACAAAATTATAATGGTGGAGGTGCAATAGCTATTACTCCAGAAGGAGATTATTTACTTGCTTATGGTTATGGCATATCGCTTGAATATAGTAACACAACTGATTTTTATTATTCAAAAATTAATGTTATTAAATATAATGCAAATGGTGGAGTAATAGGGAGTCGTTTTTATGATAAAGTTAGACTTAATCAAGGTATTTATAAAGTTGAAATGTTACCAAATGGTGATTATTTTATTTTAGGTAATTATTTTGTAGCAGATACCAATTCTAATCATAGTGCAGATGTTGCATTATTAATGAAAATTAATAATAAAGATGATAGTTTATGGACACAATGTTATGGTTATGCTGTAGGTACTTCTGCTGACATTAATTATCTTTTTGATGGTGTAGCAACTAATGATGGTGGGTTTATAAGCTGTGGTTTAGTGGGATCTTATCCAACAGTACCGCAACAAATGATGTGGGTTGTAAAAACAGATAGCAATGGATATGCTCCAGATATGAATAGTTTAGGGATTAATGATATAAGTAAAGGTAATATGGGAGAAGTAAGAGTGTTTCCTAATCCTGCAACAAACCAAACAACGATAGCTTATCCTCAACTAAAAGTAGAAGGAGGCATACTTATATATAATATGCTTGGGCAAATAGTGTATGAGGAAAAGATTGCAAAAGGATCATTACAAACCAAACTAAAAATTCAACACCTTAAAGCAGGGCTTTATAAAGTAATATTAAGAGAGAAAGGGATGATGAAAGGGGAAGTGAATTTGGTGAAAGAATGACCTCTCCCGTCTCAACTCTGCTCGACGACCGTCAAATACATCGGTCACCGTAGTCGAGTTGCAAAAATAAGAGCGGCTGCCTAATAAAAGACAACCGCTCTTTTGTATTATAAACTTTATGTACTTCTTCTTATTGCCCAACCACGCCTTCCATTGATTTTTCGAGTTCGATAGCCATATCTAAGAACTCTTCCACATTCATTTCGCGTAAGTAAATCAAACCGTGAGTGGCTCTTACTAAAGGACTCTCATTTTGATAAAAGAAATCTTTGCCCAGCAATAACTGTATCTCTTTTAATTGTTCGACCCATACATGTTGCGTAAGATCACTAAATTTACCATCATATTGATAGCTAGGAAATGATGCATTAGCCTGACTTAAATAACAATGTTCGAAAGACTGATTAAGCAAAGCCAAGGCATTTAACGATACCGGAACGATAACATTAACTTCTGATGGATGAAACTTGTACCACACATTTCTATATCCCCAAATCCTAAGCTTAGATAAATCTTTGGTCTGTTTCCATAATCTTATTGCTTCGGCTATAGCCTGCAATACTTTATAGTGTGTATCGGGGCCGCTGCCTTCAGGATCCAAAGCAAGACTAATTACAGTAGGGTTAGTATCGTTAAGTAATTTTACTATCGGCTGTACATCTCTTTTACCTTGCGGTAATTCTGTAAAGATATCTCCTTTATAAAAACCTAAGCGTAAGTGATGCACATTACTGAGCTGCACACCAAAATGCGCCCACACAAGTTCTTCTTCAAACTCACGGATCATCCCCTTTAGTTTTTGAACTTCGGGAGAGTTCTTTTGGCCATCGTAACTGCCCTCTAATGTGTCTATAGTCTCTTTAACTTTATGTCTTAACTCTGTTCTGTCACTAATTTTCCATATCTCAACAATGTCTCTGACAATACGATGACACAAACCCCTTCGACGTTCATTCTCATCACCCGAAGCCACTTTGCTCAGATAATGATACACATCTTTATCGCGTTTTATCTTATAACCATCTATATAGAAGTCATCATAGTTTAACATCTGTATCTTATCTTCCATTATAAATTCAAGTGTATCATATAATGCTTCAATTACAAATGAATTAGCAACAGCAGTAAAGCCCGAAGTCATTACTGCAAAATGCGAATTATTAGATGAAGAACGTAACTGACGATTTACATGTGGCATCAGCCCAAGCATAATATCATCATGATGTGGCCCTGTATGAAGAAATGTTTGTCCCGATTCGCTCTTACAACCCTTATCAAGTTTATTAGTTATCGATTTAATAACTGATTCAACAGTACTAGAAGAGATATTAGGGATATGACTACAGAATTTATCATCTTTTAAATCATCAACAGAAATACGACTGCCAAACCTGTTTAATTTCTTGCATAAACCAATAATAACATGCTCGGTCTTAGCATGACTCCAATCACCTTCTTCATAATACTTCTTTACAGAATCATTAAGTCTGAATGCCGCACCTTTAGTCAAATAAAAACGACTGTTAGCAAGCTTATGCAATACAGTAGCAGGATACAACACATCAGCATCCTTTTGTAAAGCATTAGCCACAACATCCCCTTTAGCTTCGCCGGCAGCAAAAATAATTGCTACAGCATTATGATTATAAGTAATAGTATTTAATCCAATTGTAATAACCAATCGATTTCTTGATACATCAATACCCCCTAAATCGCCGGCTGCTACAGCCTGTGTTTCGAAGTTAGTTGCAGTTAATCTGGTAGTAGAAAAATGATCAGAGCCTCTTGTATTGAAAGCAATATGCCCATCAGGGCCTATACCCCCCAAAAAGAAACCTATACCACCTTTATCTCTTATATTAGCTTCATAATTCTTGCACCAATCATCAATCATAAAGATAGATTTTTGTTGGAGTTGCTCAAGTTTATTTGTTGCTGCGCGATATCTTAAAGAGATATCAACAATACTTTTAGGAAATACATCTGTAAAATGTCTGCCATCAAATAAAGGTATCTTATCAGCATTAATCAATAAAGCTTTATCAGGATTCAAACCAAATCCTTTAATATAATATTCATTAACATAATAAAAGAAACTGTTGTGTTGTTTAGATGAGATTGGATAAAACTCATCAATCTGAACAAACTGCAAACCACTTAGCTCAGGCTTGTATCTTAACTGATATTTTTCTCTGAGTTCATTAATTTGAGATGAATCCCAGTTAGCAATTATATGTTGCGTCCATTTAATAAAATGCTCAGGAGTTTTACCGGTAGGCAAACTAATAACACCATCAGGGTTTTCGACAGCCCATTCAATAAAACGCAAAGCAGTGTACATCCCTAATTGTGGAAAGTTACTGGCAATTATATAAGGTATCTTAGTCGTTATTTCTTTTTCACCTGAATTATTGAATAATATCTGTTCGACAGGTGATAAATTATATTGATTCATCGTTGTGTTATTTAAGATTTGAAATGTGATGCAAAGTTACGATTTTAAATAAAAGAATATAAAAAAAGACTGCCTTTTTTTGGCAGTCTTTCCTATTATATTAAGCCATTTTTATGTTTCTCACCAATCACTTTAAGCATATCTTGTGTCATGGTGTCCAGATCAAAAGAATGTTTCCAGTTCCACTCTTCTCTGGCAGCAGTATCATCAATAGAATTAGGCCACGAATCAGCTATCTCCTGACGGAAATCAGGTTTGTAAGTTATTTCAAAGTCGGGCATGAATTTCTTAATTGATTCAGCCATCATCTTAGGATTAACACTAAAAGCTCCTACATTAAAATCAGAATGATGCTTTAATGTTTTAAAATCTGCATGAAACAAATCTAAAGTTGCTTTCAAACAATCAGGCATATACATCATAGGTAACATGGTATCTTCTTTTAAAAAGCATTCATATTTACCATATTTAATAGCATCATAATAAATTGCTACAGCATAATCAGTAGTACCACCGCCCGGCATCGTTTCGTTGCTGATAATACCCGGGTAACGTAAGCCTCTGATGTCAACACCAAATTTAGCCACATAATAATCTCCAAGTAATTCGCCTGCAACTTTGGTAATTCCATACATTGTAGTAGGGCGAAGAATAGTTTCCTGAGGGGTGTTAACAATAGGAGTACTTGGCCCAAAAGCAGCTATAGAACTTGGCACAAGAACACGTTCCATCTTTCTCTCGCGAGCAATTTCAAAGATATTTAATGTCCCATTGATATTTACATCCCAAGCTAACATAGGTTTCTTTTCGCCAACAGCCGAAAGAATGGCAGCTAAATGTACTATTGCATTTACATTATGCTTCTCAACAACAGCATTAATATGATTTCTATCGGTTACATCCAATTGTTCGAAAGGACCCGAATCTTTAAGCTTTTCATTTGTATTAGCGCATTTATCAGATGCAATCACATTATCTTTGCCATAAATGTTGCGAAGAGCAAGTACAAGTTCTGATCCTATCTGTCCGGATGACCCTGTTACCAATATTTTCTCTATCATGATTGATTTAATTTGTAAGAATTAGATTGATTTGTTTTATGCTGCAAAATTAATTAATTTGAGTGTAATAATAGGTATTTTTTAATATTATTATTTCAAATATTTTAATCCTTATACAAATGTTACTTAGCTGTACTATTAGTAAAGAAAATAGGTTTAAAAGTAACCATCAAATATGCATATTGTGGAAACTTAGAATTACTTTGTGAGATTTTATTCAAATACTCCAGCGTGTTATAGCGGCGCATGAAACAATATCCCAAGCTAAGATTAATTTCTTTTGATGGCGAATAAGTATATACAAAATCAAATTCATAAGCTAATTGCTTGTCCAATTGATAACATTTGTTGACAATAGGAGTAAATGGAGATACAGGCAGTGATAGTTTAGTAGGTAAATATTCCTTATCTAAACTTAAAGAATGTACAGTAATTTCGAAATTATGATTCACTTTTGGTGTGATATTTAAACGTGCATAAATATCGTTAATGCCTGCACCATTAGTAATATCAGAGTTAGTGCCCAAGAAGTGATCCATATATCCAAGAAAAGTATGATTAGAACCATATAATTTATCAAAAGAAGTAGATTTAGTTTTAACAGCAGTAGTGTCCGAGAAATCAGTGCCTGAATAATGATCATAAGCTACCATTAATTCTAGATGTTTACAAAATCTATATGCTGCATTTGCTGAATAAAACATTGCTTTAACATCACGACCATCTGCAAGCGCTCCTGTTTGATAATAAAAGATGCCACCTACTTTAAATTTATCGGTTTTATAATTAATATTCGGACCAATTGTATATCTGTTTTCAAAGTGATTGAGCTGAGCAGTTCGTTGGTTAACATCCATTAAAGACATTAATGAAACGTCTAATTTATTATTTACAAACTTTCTGTTGAGCCATAAATATGACATATATTTGTATGATTTTACATTATACAAATCAAGATAGTATATTGAATAGGAATCATTATTCATAGCCAAACCTAAGTCAACCTTAGTTGCTGTAGTTTTATTATCATATTGTAATAAAGCCAAATCATGAGTTACGCCCCAATCAGTCCAATTTGAGGCACAGATTAAGCGTTCGTCGTCGTACTTTATTTGTTGCCTGCCAAACTTTACAGAGCAATTATCTGTAAAATTATATTTAGCCCAAGCTTCGAATATACCTACATTGTTGTTATAGTCAGATGTAGAATTCTGTCCCCAGGCGCGGACATCCTGTACAGATAAAGCAAAAGTTAATTTGTCTTTTTGATAATCCAGATTGATCCTGCTTCGTTGAACAACTAATCCAAAGGGTACTTTTGTTGAGTCGCGCAATAGTTTGTAGCCATCCATTAACTGAGCTTTTTCTCTAATCTCGCCCGATAATGTAAACTGGGCTTTTAAAGGTGCTGATGTTAAGAATAACATCGCGATAAGCGGAAATAAAAAATACTTTTTCATAGAAATGTGTTTAAATTTGATATAAGGATTTAAGTTGCAAAATTAAACAATAATTCAATCCAACGACATTATTTAATAAAATAAAAATCTTTTCCCGTAAGGCAATAATAACAGTAGAAAAATGAGATCGCCAAATACGTAACTACCTGATCGAACTTATGGGTGAAGGATACTATAATATAGTATTGAAGAAATACGTCCAAATATAGGATACTATAATATAGTATTGAAGAAATACGTCCAAATATAGGATACTATTATATAGCATTGAAGAAATACGTCCAAATATAGGATACTATAATATAGTATAGAAGAAATACGTCC
>JBAXLO010000229.1:0-7001 GCA_037134755.1 Bacteroidota bacterium
ATCTTTAATTAGTCTTTTAACCGTTTATACTATATGGATGGTTAAAAATGTTTTTGTCCTAAAAAACAATTCTCCAAGACATTTTAACTTTTAGAGAAGATTTTTTACTTTTATGCAAGATCATTTAACTTTTGTTTGGTGGAAGAGAAATGCAGGGGCAAATAAATAAGGGTAGTGGAGTTCTATTTTGACAAAAAGTCGTTAAGAATATCACCCAGATAAATTTAATTTATACAAATTAAAAAGCTCGTTTCGAAAGAAACGAGCTTTTAAAACATTAATAAATCTTCTCTACATTATTATAGTAAAGAATAAATTTGATTTATTTATTTACTTGATATGTTTTATCACCAGTTTTAATAAATTTTACAATTTGATTAGCTGCTGCTAAACCTGCATTTATATTAGCTTCTGAAGTTTGAGCACCCATTTTCTTTGGTGTAAAGAAATATTTACCGGCAAACTTTTCTGCAATTTCTGCTTTGCAACCAGGTTCTACATCTGATACATATTTAAAGTCTGCTCTTTCAGTGAATATCTGAAGCAAACCTTCTTCGTCAATAACTTCTTTACGAGCAGTGTTAACCAAACAAGCATTCTTTGGCATCTTTGATAGTAATTCAAAGTTGATTGACTTCTTGGTCTTTTCAGTAGCAGGCATGTTTAAAGAAACGTATTGGCAAGTTGAATATAATGTTTCAACATTATCAATATATATTATACCATCTTTTTCCATAGCTTCTTTTGATACAAAAGGATCGAAAGCATAAACTTCCATACCAAATCCTTTTGCAATTTCGCCTATATAACGACCTACATTTCCATAAGCATGTATGCCTAATTTCTTTCCTCTTAATTCAGTTCCTGATGAACCATCATAATTATTACGGGCAGCCATTACCATCATCCCTAATGCAAGTTCTGCAACTGCATTTGAATTCTGTCCGGGAGTATTCATTGCTACAATTCCTTTTTCGGTACAAGCAGCTAAATCAATATTATCATAACCTGCACCAGCACGAACAATTATTTTAAGGTTTTTGCCTGCATCAATAACTTCTTTGTTAGCAATATCACTTCTTATAATTACTGCGTCAACATCTGCAATAGCATTTACAAAATCACTTTGTGCAGGATATTTTTCTAAAAGAACAAGTTGGAAACCTGCATCTTCAACTATCTTTCTTATTCCATCTACGGCAGCCTTAGCAAATGGCTTGTCAGTAGCTACTAATACTTTTGTCATACTATTTGTTTTTTATTTATTGTTAAAAAAAGAAAAGGTAAACTCAATATTGATTAATATAATCCTTATTAAGTTTACCTTTTTAAATTAAATATTATGCGTTATTTTTTTCAAATTCTTTCATGCAATCAACTAAAGCCTGAACGCTTTCGATTGGCATTGCATTGTAGCAAGAAGCGCGGAAACCACCTACTGAACGGTGTCCTTTTATGCCTATCATTCCATTAGCTTTTGCAAAATCCATGAAAGCATCTTCTTTATCCTGATATTGTTCGTTCATTACAAAACAGATATTCATTAAAGAACGGTCTTCAGTTTCGGCTGTTCCTTTGAACATAGTATTGCGATCGATTTCATCATAAAGAAGTTTAGCTTTAGCTTTGTTTATCTCATACATTTTTTCTAAACCACCAATTGATTTGATCCATCTTAATGTTTCGCGAACTGCAAAGATTGCAAAACATGGAGGTGTGTTGAACATAGAACCTTCTTTAATATGAGTTCTGTAGTCTAACATTGTAGGGATAGTTCTTTCAACTTTTCCTAAAATATCTTCTCTAACGATTACGAAAGTAACACCGGCTGGTCCTAAATTCTTTTGAGCACCACCGTAAATCATACCGTATTTCTTAACATCAACAGGACGGCTGAAAATATCTGACGACATATCTGCAATTAAAGTTACAGGGCTGTCGATATCAACATGTAATTCTGTTCCGTAGATAGTGTTGTTGGTTGTGATATGGAAATAATCTACATCAGTTGGAACAACATAAGTTTTTGGTACATAACTAAAGTTTTTGTCAGATGAGGAAGCCACGATATTTACTTCTCCAAATAACTTAGCTTCTTTATTAGCTTTTTTTGCCCATACACCTGTTTCAAGGTATGCAGCTTTTTTATTTAATAAATTAAAAGGTATCATGCAGAACTGTAGGCTTGCTCCACCTCCTAAAAATAATACTTGATAACCTTCAGGGATGTTCAACTGTTCTTTGAATAAAGCTACAGTTTCGTCCATGATTGCTTGAAACTCTTTACTTCTGTGAGAGATTTCAATTAATGACATTCCGATACCATCTAAATCTAAAACAGCCTTTGCTGTATTTTCGATTGTTGATTTTGGCAAGATACATGGTCCTGCATTAAAATTATGTTTCTTCATATTGTATTGATTTAAACTATTATTATACTAAATTTATATAGGTGTTAATTTGAGAACAAAAGTATATATTTATTTTATCATAGCGCTATTTTTTTTAATATATTTTTTTATTTAATTATCATATTTAAAATAATACTACTTTTGATGAGTTATATTATATGTTGATAAGGTATTAATCTTATCAAACATTATAAAAAAGATTTATAATTTAATAAATACATTTATGAAGAAGTTACTGGTTTTATTAGCTTTATTGGTTACAACCAATGCTTATTGTACGTTAGATACCATTAATGCAAAGTCGAAGATTACAAATGTTACAGTGTTCTTTAGTGGGGCACAGATAACGAGGAATGCTGATATTAAGCTTTCCAAAGGTAAACATATTATTAAAATAGATATGTTGCCACGTGAGATTAATCCGCAGAGCATACAGGTTGAAAGGATTAATTTATGTAAGATTCTTTCGGTAAAGCATCAGCTGGGGAATAACACTGAAAATAAGAAAAGCGATGAGCAGATTGAAATACAAAAGAAGATAGATGAACAGGAATTTAATATCAGAGAGATTAAAAATAAGCAAAGTGTATTTGATCTGGAAGAAAAATTATTGCTCGACAACAGTAATCTAAAGAAGAAGGATGAGGGTGCTACGCTAAGTGTAATTAAAGAAGCTGCTGATTTCTATCGTCAGCGTTTGAATGAGATAAGATTAGGCAAACTTAAACTTAATAATGATATCAAAACTTCTAAAGATAAAATTCAGGAGTTATATGTTAAGTTGAACGAGATTATCTCTAAAAAGAATAAAGAATACAGCATGATACTGATTGCTATTGAGGCCGAAAAGGAAACGACTATTGATTTAAATGTAAAATATTTTATTGAATCGGCGGGATGGAAACCTACCTATGATTTTAGAGTGGATGACATTACCAAACCATTGGTTATTGTTTATAATGCCAATGTATATCAGTCGACAGGGGAGGAGTGGAGCAATGTTAATATTAAGTTATCAACGGGCAATCCTTTGCTTAGTGGCAATAAACCTGAATTAAATACCTGGTATCTGGGTAGAAATAATGCATATAATACTACTATTGTTGCAAAAGGGCAAAGTGTTTTTAAAGGTAGAGTTATTGATAAGGAAACCAATGAAGCAATTCCGTTTGCAAGCATAGGTGTAATGGATGGTACTAAAACAATAGGCATGGCTACTTCGGATATTGATGGTCGTTTTTCGATTAATCCTTTGCCTTCGGGTACTTTTGATGTTAAAGTTTCGTACATTGGTTACAAACCTATTGTGAACCGACTTACTTTTAATCCAAATATGATAACTTATAATGATTTTAAAGTGGAGGCTTCTGCAATTAGTTTGCAAGAGGTTGTTATTACAGAATATAAAGAACCTTTGATTGAAAGAGATGCTGAGTATAATCAAGTTGTTACTAGTGAAGAGATAAGTAAATTACCTGGAAGATCAGAAGAAAGAATAACTCCGAGACAAGTAAGACAAATTCCGAGTTCAAGTTCTTTTAACTGGAGTAATACCGGATATAGTGAAGATAATTTCACTGTTGATGGTGTAAAATCTAATTATACTTTAAGTAAGAATAAAGAGCAAACTATTTCTACAGATTATATCTCCAATTCATTGAAATCGGCGGTAACGCATCTTGAATATACTATTGATATTCCTTACACTGTGCCTTCGGATGGGGAGGAATATACTATAAAGATAAAAGAAGTAAGTTTGCCTGTGATATACGAATATTATGCGGTTCCTAAGATTGATAACGATGCTTTTTTGATTGCTAAGATCAAAGACTGGACAACTTTAAATCTGCTTACCGGTAAGACCAGTATTTATTATCAAGGTACTTTTACAGGCGAATCGATGATAAATGCTGATAATACCAGCGACACTTTAAATATTTCGCTTGGCAGAGACCGTAATATTATTGTAAAAAGAGAGGGCAACAAAGAAATGTCGGACAAAAGGATAATGGGAAGCAATATAAAAGAGACTATTGGGTGGGATATTACTGTAAAGAATAATAAAACCGCCAGTGTAAAAGTGGTGATTGAAGACCAGTATCCGATATCCGAAAAGAAATCAATTGAGGTTAATTTGCTGGAATCGTCCAATGCTAAAGTGGATGAAAAGACAGGTAAAATTACCTGGGATGTTACCATTGAACCTGATAGTAAAAAGGTGTTGACTTATAAATATATTGTAAAATATCCAAAAGAATTAAATCTATCAATAGAATAAAGGCAAAATTACGAATTACGAATTACGAAAGGTATTTGGCGATTTAGTGATATGGTGATATGGTGATTTGTTAATACATCCTGTCAGGTTTTTCCGTCCTGACAGGTATAACAGCCTCTTTAGAAATAAACCTGACAGGATGGGAAACCTGTCAGGAGAATTGCCTACCGCTTAGCCGATTTCCGGCTTGGCTGTTTTTTCTTTTCTTTTTTAAACTTTGTATGATAAAATAGATGTACATTTGTAGAGATATGAAAGAAATCAATTGTTATTTTTAAGATATTCTGACAACATTAATTCATAACCTTCATATTGCAATGCATCAAATAACTTAATCTTAAACTCTTCATAATTAATTTCAGATAAATATATTTTATGAATCCCTTTTTTAAAGTTAACTCTAGCACTAATATGTAATAAACCAAAGATAATCCAAATAGCTATTTCGTCCCATTCGTTTTTATTTGCATTTTCTTCAGCCTCATTCCAAGTGGAGGATAAATTATTTGAAAGAAAACCATTAGTCTCTATCACTTCTTTACCGTCAGAAACATCTATTTCTGTTGGCCAATATTTTAAACCTCTTTTAAATATTTCTTCAGCCTTCATACATTCTAAAATTTAGTTTGTAAAAGTACAAAATAAATAAACCAAACAAAAAAAATGTTTAATTTTTATCTGCTAAGCGGACTGAAAGCCGCTAAGCAGAAATCAAAAAGCCTTACCAAAATTAATTGATAAGGCTTTCATCTTATTTATAACCTATTAATTCCAAATAGCTTTAACTTCTTTTTCTGGGACGTGCGGTAAGCATTATTTTCACTTTATCTAATGCACCACTCACTTCGCACATTAAATAAGTGCAATCATCAGCACCTAACGCACCATTTGCAAAAATATCTCTGCTATTTGCATTTACCTGTGGACAACCCTGTGGTGCAACTGTTGCAATAGTAAACGAACGCCATATTTTCATCCCGCCTTCGCCCATACAATCTACTTTTAAGCTTCCATTTTTAGGGATTTTTAAATCATTGATACAAAAAATAGCTGCTGCCGGATTTTGTATCAGTTTTTGATTTTTATTTACCTGATCGGGCGATTTTACCCTACTATACAAGAGTTCAATCGGAAAATACACAAATATTAACTCAGGATTTTCGGCAAACATTCCCAAAAAATCACCATAGTTAGCACGCAAACAAATTTTTAAAACAGCTTTAACAGTTGTCATTTTTGTTCTGCCGGTTCTAATATTTGTAAATTGTTCCTCTTTAACATCAAAAGGATCTATAATCTGACTCTTTAATGCCTCTGCTTTTATTATCAGTGTGGATAATTCCGGAGTTTTCCCAACATTTATTGCCATTGCACTTATACTTGTATAAAGGGCAGACTGCGAATAATTTAAATAATCACTTATTTTATCCAAGCCTAATAAAACCATAATAGCTTTATTACGTGGCATAAGTTTAGCTACATCACCTTTAAAATCCTTTAGATCCAGATAAAATTCGTCTCTTACACCGTTATAAGTCACCACATCCGAACTGCCAGCCATAATATCGGCTTTTTTAATGGTAAAAGTATTTATAACATTTGCAAAAGGAATTGCTGACCTGTTGATAATGATTTGTACTTTCGCATCAATTGGCGTTCGGCCATTAGCTGTAATACATCCATTAACAAATGCTACAATGTTTTCTTGTGGAAATGATCCAATTCGGTTTATTGCATTTAACGTTTTAATTAATTTTGCATCGATTTCTTTTTCTGTCATAATATATATTTTTAAAAAAATATGAAATTACTATTGTTTTTGTTTTTTAATAGCATAAGTAATAATTTGAAATGTGATTAAATTTTTTAATTCTATGATCTCTTTTCTTAAAATTCTTAATTCTTAATTATTAATTATTAATTTTTAATTCTTAATTGTCCATTTCCGATATGCTGTAAGCATTATTTATATAAAATCTATTAATACCGTCTAAAAAATAAAATTAAGTGTTATAAGATGATTTACAATGGTTTAATTTTATAAATTTGCAATATAAAATGTTTGGAAGTGTAAGTCTAAAAAAAATAATACGTAAAAACTTTGTTTTTTGCATTATTTTTTAAAAATTATACGTAAAACGTTTTTAAAGCCCTGTATTGAAAATAAATTTTACATAAAACGTTTATTTAGTCAAATATTTTTTTTACAATTTGTCTTAAATCGCTTAATTTGGTAAAACTGCCAAAAAATTGTCAAAAAAGCAAAACTTTTACGTATTATTTTTTTTAGACTTACACTTCCAAACATTTTT
>JBAXLO010000230.1:0-6999 GCA_037134755.1 Bacteroidota bacterium
ATTATCTTATAATAAAAACTAAGCTTAGTAAAGTCAAGAAACTTACGCCAGTAAAGAACAATAACTGATATAATAGCACCAAACTGAATGCTTTCGATAAACAGTTTTATAAATTCATCATTGTCTTTTATCCCCATTATAACAGAAGTTAACTTCATGTGATAAGTGGAAGATATTGGCAGAAACTCTGTTAAGCCTTCAATAATAGCAATGACTATGGCTTGTAAATAAGTCATAATTTAGTTGTTTTAATTTTTAAAAAGTGGAAAGAATAATAGCTTATTCTTTAGGTTTAACCATTATAGCAAACACTTCGATGATAAAACCGATGATAAGTACAATAGGAGCGAGTGTTAATCTTTGGAAATCGAAGATCTTTTCGCTAAAAACTTTAGGATCATCGCTACCACCGCCAATCATAAGGATATAACCTAATGCTAAAACACCTAGTCCGATCAAAAGAAGCCTATAGTTTTCTTTACCGAATGTAAATTCTAAAGCTTTATGTTCAGGTCCTTTTGCTTTGTTAACAATAGGCTGAACTTTTGGTTTCGAAGCTGTTTGTTTGTTGGCTATTATTGTCTTTGTTGTATTTTGTGCCATATATTAATTGATTATAAAATAAACTACAAAAGTAATAAATTTAAAAATATAAACTATCATTTTTCATATTAAGATACTTTCTTACTGCAAAGAATGTTGATATCCACGAAAAGAAGATCCCTAAGAGGATAACTATTCCAAACAGTATTAAAAACATATCTATTTCCTGTATATTTACGATGTCGGGGAATTGCCCCTGGGCTAAGTATATAACTCCGAATAACAGTGCTATAGAAATTAATGCCCCGTATATACCTCCTAGTATTCCTTTGATAATAAAAGGTCGGCGGATGAAACGTTCGGTAGCGCCTACCAATTGCATGCTTTTTATTAAGAATCTTTTAGAATATACTGATAATCTTATTGTATTGTTGATTAAAGCTATTGCTATAATTAATAATAACAAACTAAAAGATAATATGAATAAACCTATCTTGCGGATGTTAGCATTTACTAATTGTACAAGTGATTTCTGGTAGTTAACTTCTTTGACGATAGGGTTTTTAATAAGTTGTTTTTCTAATAAAGTTAAGCTATCTTGATTGGCATAATTAGCATTTAAGCGTACGTCTATCGAAACAGGAAGCGGATTATAGCCAAGAAAATTCACAAAGTCCTCACCTGTTTGAGCTACCAGATTGTTTTTTGCTTTTTCTTTAGTAATATATTCTGTTGATTTAACAAACGAGGATGCATCCAGAGTCTTTTGGAAACGAATGACATCAGCTTCTTTTACATCTTCATTGATATAGATATTAAAACCTATGTTTTCTTTTACATAATCCGAAAGTTTTTGAGCATGTAATATGATTAACCCTAATAAACCAAGCATAAATAACACGAGAGTGATACTTATTATAGTGGTAATAAATGAGCTCTTTAGCCTTCGTTTGTTGTATTTTTCTTCTTGTTTTGACATATCTGTTAATATCGCAGCTAAATTACTAAAAATTATGTATACAAATAGTTTTTATTAAACATTTTTATGAACTTAAACGAAAAAGGCAAAAAAAAAGTACTTGTAGAGCTTTAATTATTTCTAGTGTATTGGTAGACAAGATATGTATTAACAGTGATTATTTACTGTTTTTTATCGGACAATAATGAGATTTTATATTAAAATAAAAAATCATTGTCATAAAAAAATCTCTTTTTTGGGGAGAAGAAAATTTATGTTGCACACAGTTTTTAAAAATTATTTTTTAAAAGCATTATGTTTATAACTAATATAAATTGAATATATTACAAAGCTTTGAAAAATACTTATGAGTATTAACGCATATATATCAACAGTTCGGAAACTCGAAGTGACATAATACAACTATATTATCTTACTTCCAAAATTTCATGTGACATAATACAAAAATTATATCCCTATTTATTAATACAATACGTGATAAAATATTTCTTCGCCTCTTTTTTGAGTTTTTAAGGTATTAAGAGGTTTTTGGATTGTTTTGGTTTAATAAAAGGAAATAAAGGAAAAGGTTTATGATATTATTTTTGAGGAAATAATTTGAAATAAAATATGAAAAAGATTTATTTGTCGTATCTTTGCATTTAATATGAATAAAGCATTCCATATAATAGTATTGTTGTTGCTTTGTGGTTTAGCTACCAAAGAGCAGACAATAGCTACAAAAAAGATACAGAAGAACAAAGGAAGATAACAGTAAGAGTAACGGTGGTAAGATAAAATCAATAAAGTATAAAATAAACTAGGCAATAGAAGCCAATAATACAATTAATATCAACAAAGATTTATGGAAACTCAAAAGAATAACCCTTTACATAATATTACTTTAGAACAAATACTGAATTATCTGGTTGATAATTATGGTTGGGAATATTTGGCTTCGCAGGTTAATGCTAATTGTTTTAAGAACGATCCAAGTATAAAATCGAGCCTTACTTTTCTACGTAGAAACCTTTGGGCTCGTACTAAAATAGAAAATACTTATCTGTATTTAACAAGGAAGAAAAAGTAATCTGCTCAACAAATGATTCTTTTAAATATATCCGTTTGAAAACGTCGTCATTGCGAGGAGGAACGACGAAGCAATCTCAAGAAATAGATTGCTTCGCTTCGCTCGCAATGACGATATGATACTAACTAGACTGGATACATAAATAAAAAAGGGAAGAATAACATCTTCCCTTTTGTGTATTATGTGCGTAAGCTATTCTTCATCCAACTCATTAAACGAAGAATATTTCCTCCATTTATCTATTACACTTTGCATATCTTCCGGCAATTCTGAATCAAAGAATATATATTTACCTGTAGTAGGATGAATAAATCCCAGTGACTTAGCATGTAAAGCATGACGAGGAAGTAGCTTAAAACAGTTGTCGATATATTGCTTGTATTTAGAGAAAGTAGTACCTTTTAGGATAATATCACCACCATAAGTTTCATCATTAAAAACAGGATGACCAATAAACTTAAGATGTGTCCTTATCTGGTGAGTTCTTCCGGTTTCGAGCTGGCATTCAATTAAAGAAACATAACCAAACTTCTCTATAACCTTATAATGTGTAATGGCTTCCTTGCCTGCATCCCCATCAGGAAACACCGTCATCATTCGTCTATTAATAGGATTGCGACCAATGTTACCCTCTATAGTTCCTTCATCTTCTTTAAAGTCGCCCCACACAAGCGCTATGTACTTACGTTGAATAGTATGTTCAAAAAACTGTCGGGCAAGATGCTGTTGCGTAAGTTCATTCTTTGCAATCAATAGAATACCTGAAGTGTTTTTATCAATTCTATGACAAAGATAAGGCAACACACCTTCTCTTTTATCAGTCTGTTGAAGATGATAAGTAAGTGCATTCAAAAGAGTTCCGGTGTAGTTTGCATATCCGGGATGCACAACCATATCAGGAGTTTTGTTCACCAATAGAAGATCATCATCTTCGTAAATAATATTTATTGGAATATTCTGCGCAATAATCTCAAGTTCACGAGGAGGCACCGCCATCACAATACTGATAACATCCTCCGGATGCACTCTGTAATTAGGCTTAACAGGCTTCTCGTTTACACGAATATTACCTGCATGAGCAGCATTCTGTATCTTGTTTCTGGAAGCACCCTCAATGCGGGTCATCAGAAACTTATCAATACGAAGCAAGCCCTGACCTTTATCTGCAACTATGCGATAATGTTCATATAGATCTTGTTCTTCCTCGATTAAATCAGGAGTTTCAATCATAAAAATGTATTAAAGAAAATTTATATTAACGAGTAATAATTAATTTAGATGTCTTTTGTTGATTTGATTTCTTATCTGTTAAACAAATTGTATAAACCCCATTTGATAAAGAAGATAAATTAATCGTATTCTTATATTCTGTTTGATAAACTAAATTGCCAAACATATTATATATATATATTGTATAATTACTGACAGATTTATTCAACTCCGGTTTAAGTTCGATGTTCAATGACTCATTATTTATTGGGTTTGGATAAAACCTATAAGCAAAATCTGATTTAGCAATATCATTAACTGCTAATGTTTGCATGCCAAACACAGGACGTATCATCAACGAACCAGTCATAAAAGAATTCATCCAGGTACCCGAAGTATTATAAAATATATTAGCGTGTGAATCTGTATTTCTGTCAAAACCTAAGTTAAGATTGTCATCAGTAGTCTGAACAAATCCCACATAAATAGTCCCACTTACTTTTACAGGACGTTGCAGAAAGTAAGTATGATATTGATTTAATCCACTTTCAAAAGCAGGATAGATTTGAGAACATGAATAGATAGTATCACCCGGAATTCCACCGTTATTATTCCAGACTGTCAAGTAAAAAGGTTGAAGGTTTGAACTATCCAAAGTAGAATTGAAGAACATTTGAACTGCTACCAAGGTGTCAGGGTTATGAAGCACAAAACGAGAAGCAAGCATGGAACCCGCAGGGGTTAAACCATAACCATTCTCAGCAGTACCATCATCATAAGCATAATAGTTCTCAAAACGTTGTGTGAAATAGTTGGTGTCGTTCTGAGTACGGAAATCTTTAAATAAAGGATCTTGTGATTCTTTAAAGATATGACGTATTTCAAAATCCGTTTGGTTATTTGCATTAACAGTGCCAAAGGCATAAGTAACCGGAGGGGCTGAATGTACTAAAGATTGCTGGTATCCACTAAGCCAAAACGAAGGGATGTTTTCCTCGCCTCTATCTTCAGTATGAACAAGTGTTCCAGAAGCATCTCTTATCTCATATTTATAAAAAGAAGGATGGATTGTATCATCAATATTACTTAAGGTCATGTTAAGTGTGGTTTTCAAATCTGTACTTTGAAACTGTTCAGCTGGCATTGCCTGATAATTACTTAGAAATGATGGAGCCGCTTCTACAAAAGTAAGATCATTTAAAACAGTATCATGTATCGATCTGTTGACGCCAAGATATACATAATCAATATTCCACTCATCACAGTTACTTGCCCAGCTAGGATTGGATAAAGTTCCTAAACTACAAAAGTTCATGAATCTAAATTGAAATCCATTGGAAAAATATAAAGCAGAATCTGTAATCGGAATAAGAACATATTTAAAATAAAGACTATCTTTTAGATAAATGGAATCTAATGGCATCCCTTGTGTGCTCCACACTTCATTCCATTGCTGTTGAGAAGGGCTATAGAATTGAAGAACCAAAGAATCTTCCGGCTCGGGTGGGTTGCCTAACCTTGACCACATATTGCCTCTTCCGCCTCCGGGTTGAAAATAGAAACTAAAGTAAAGCGAATCACTCGGACGTAATACTTTATATGTTGGTTGAAAGATACTATCCAGACGAATAGGCTGCGAAGTTAAAGTATCAGCGGGATATTGAAAAGTTGTAGCCCATGAATACATAACTCCATTAGGATCTAATGCGTCGAAGGTTGCAACACCTAAAGTAGGTGGATAAAGAGCAAATTGTTTGTTGACAAAAACATAATCATCAAGCCACAAATTAGAATCAGGGTAGCCGGTATAGTTAGAAAAGTCGTCAACAAAAGGCAACTTAAGTGACGCTTGTAATGATTTATTTGTCTTTGTATGATGCGTATGTTTTTTATTTAGAAGCACAGGGTTCACATTTAGAGTAGTGATAATTTCCTGTGAGTAAACACTACTAACAATAAACGATATTAAGATAAATAAAATACTTTTTTTCATTTTTATCAATAATTAATGAAATAACAGTTATGATTCAAAGGTTAATTGTAATTAGCTGTTGAATCGAATTTATAGTTCCTAATCAGATCATCAAAGTTTACTTTCTTATCCGAACGATACCATAAATCAATAGTTTGCCCCATCTTTACGTACTGATTAGGGCCATGTGCCGGACGTTGTTTGTAAACACGAACATGCACAGTATCTTTTGCATCTTCAAATACTTCGGAACCTACATTTAAAGCAGAGGCTTTAAGTATTTTGATTGCTTCGCTTTGTTTCTTACCTAATAAAAACGGAACAGGAATCTTATCACTTCCCATGCCCTGACCTACAACAAGATCAATCTTTGAGCCTTTTTGTATCGGTTTGCCGGGTTCTATTTCTATTCCTTTGTATTTTTGTTTGATAACTGCATTCTTTGCAATATCAGGTACAAATTCTAACGAACCAACTTGCAATCCATAAGTTTCGAGCAATGATAAAGTCTGACGCATGGTTAAATCAATACAGTTGGGCATCTTTACTCTTTCGGGAGTGGTAGAAACTACCGTTAAATATATCTTTCGGTTGCGTTTAACCTTTGCATTTGGGAATGGATCCTGAGAAATAATACTGCCTTTTTCTTTTTTAGCATCATAAACTGAATCAACAACAATAAATTCAAAGTCGTTGTAATCCTTTTGTTCTACCAGCTCTTCGGGCTTAATGCCTCTTACATCAGGCACCGTTACCGACTGTCCGTGATGTGTATATAGATTAAGCGACATAATAATCAGAAATATAATAACGATAGTCAAAGCTACAGCTATTAATAGTTGCTTTAGAAACGTGCGATTTTTTAGATATTCTTTTAAACCCATTTTATAAAAATACTTATAAGCGTATTATTAAAATCCTCTAATTTATTAACTACTTTTACTTTGTTTTATTGTACAAAGTTTATTTGGCAAAGGTACGAATAAATTATTTAACAGCAGAAAGTAAATAATATTTAGTTGGATTGATGTGCTATAATATATTAATAATGTTCTTTTTTTTTATTATAATTAGATATATGAATCTACTCCGATAAGCATCGCGACATCATTGCGAACGAAGTGAAGCAATCTCATTTTACAGATAAACAACAGATTGCTTCGTCATTTTTCCTACTAATGACAGAATATCGCAAAGTATATATAATGCGCTATTTGCGTTTTCTAA
>JBAXLO010000231.1:0-6955 GCA_037134755.1 Bacteroidota bacterium
CGAAGAAGCTGTACTGAAAGTATCAGTAAGAAAAACTAAATAGTGGTAAATGGTTGTGATTTAAAAACAATTACAATTATTAATTTTTAATTTTTAATTATTAATTGTCTTCAATTAAATATTGTATTCTATATATAATGAAGAAGAAGATAATGGTGAGAATTATAGGAATTGTAAATACAAAGAAGCCATAAGCTTTTCAGCAAATGGCTTCTGATTGAGTGACTCCGCTAGGATTCAAACCTAGAGCCGTCTGATCCGAAGTCAGATGCGCTATTCAATTGCGCCACGGAGCCATTTAGGGTGCAAAATTACAGCTTTATCGCTAATAAATGCATATTATTCGTAAATATTTGCTCGTTACTGTTTTTATTTCACTAAATATTTTTAATAAATCATAAATAAAAAAATAAATATGCTGTATGTGCAAAATAAGTCGTACATTGCGGAACATTTTAAATAAACAATATGAGCAAAGGAAAAGTAAAATTCTACAATGAAGGAAAAGGGTTTGGATTCATTACAGAAGATGGAACAGGAACAGAAAGTTTCTTCCACGTTTCAAGTCTTAAAGATGATGTAAGCGAAGGAAGTGAAGTAACTTATGATCTTGAAAAAGGTAAAAAAGGATTGAATGCAGTTAATGTTAAACTAGCTTAGTTTACCTATTAAAACACATTTATAATTTATAGTCCCGTCTTTGATGGGACTTTTTTTATGTTCGTTAATTTAGGTTTTTAGTAAAAATATTTTCGAATCTACAACTTTGTTATGGTACTTATGTTTATCAACTTTGCATTGTTTGTAAATATTTACCCGAATCGCTGGCATCATTATGGAATTCGTAACTTTGTAGCATTAAACTGAAATACTATTGCTTAAATATATCGCAAATATTAGAGTCTATTCTCTTACTTTTATACTGGTTTTTCTGGCTATTAATGTTAAAGCTCAGAAAAGGCAAAGTGTTTCTATTGATGAGCTTGACTCCATAATTACTGCCACTTATAATGCTGTTGAAAAGATAAATGCCGGTGATGTGGACATGCTTCCGGTGTATGATTGTACACTGAATGAGGCTGAATTTACAATTGAATTTGTTAAAAGATCAGGTGCTTTTAATACCGTAAATACTATGGATGGGCAATTGGTTGAGGTGTATCGCAAATATAATGATTTGTTGGCAAGTATTCCGAAGCTGAGGGTTATTATTGATCAATATGTGTCGTATCATGACTTCTGGTATTATAAAAAGGGTCTTGAATTGCTTAGCAAAGGAGATACTACCGCTGCAAACAGCTATTTCGATAAATCATTACTGTTTAACCCCTTTTATATTCCTTCTATTTATCAAAAAGCTGTTATCTGCTTAGGTAAGAATAATGTTGCTCAGGCTGCTTACTTAGTAGAAGACCTTCAGAAAGTAATCTATCCTGAAGGAGCTAATCTTAATCTTATCAATGGTTTGATTGAACTTATTAGAAAACGCTTTATTGACTATGGAAACAGGCTGTTGTTATTACAAGATTATAATGGTTCGTTAGAAGTGTTTCTTGAAGCCGACACTTTCTGTCAGCATTATAATAAATTTGATTGTAGTGCATTTCAACATGGGATTTCTTTATCTAAATATGGGCTTTATCATTCGTATCTTAAGGTTGCTAATCAGGCATTGGATGCAAATAAGCTAAGTATTGCCGAGACTTTTATCTTAAAAGCAAAAGAATATGCTATTTTAAATCGCAAATATATTGTTGATGATAAAGATGTAGATAAGAATATAAAGAAGCTTTCGAAGTTCTATTTAGAATTAGCTTTTTCTTACAAAAATAACAGTCAAAGGATGCAGTCTGATTATTATTTTCAGAAAGCTGACGGATTGTGTAAGCTAATTAATGATGAAGATTGCAGTAAGTTGGTTGCAAATGCAGAACATTCTACTTTTGTTGCACCCGCTCAAACTAATATTGCCTATAACCAACATAAAAAGAAAACTTCTCATCATAAAATTAAAACAAAACATAAGCAACATCAAGAACTTGCATCAGCTGTTAAGCATAAAAAGAAAAAAACTGCAACTAAAAAGAAAGATATTGAAACAATTACTGTAAAAGAATCAGAAACAAATGCCACTGTAAGGAATAGTTATTGGAAATATATTGAAGAGGGGGATGCTTATGCTAATGAAAATAAGTTACAACAGGCTATTGATAACTATGTTATGGCTAGAAGTCTTGAATCTACAGCTTCTTTTACTCCTTGCAAAACGCTTGATTCGTTAATTAAGCAGAATGTTATAAATATTATAAATAATGATTTGCAAACTGCAGGTTTCCTTGTATGGGCTAACGAGTTAGCTAATGCAGACAGCATATACGAAAAGAGTATCAGGAAGCAAAAGCAATATCATATAGAAAATGACGAGGAATTGAATGCTTCTTTGACGCAATTAAAGCAGAAAATGAATACAAAAGGTTGTCAGAACTTGCAAGATAAGATTGATATGAATACTGCTATGGCTAAGAATAATATTGCTTTAAGAGATTATGTGAGAGCCGGAAATTTGTTGGAAGAAGTTCTGAATATTGCTGTTCAAAATAAGAATTGTGTCCTGTTAACTACTAATACTGTGGATGCCTGGCAACATATTAAGCCTGTTATTGACTATTATAGATATAAAGAGGATGCTAAGGCTGCTTATGCCGCAAATGATTTGAAAAAGTTTGTTGAGAGCTATCATTCAGCTGATGTTCTTTATCTAAATTCAAAGCTTGATACTGCTAAAATTCCTTATACCGGTATCGTTGATTATCTGCGTTTTCAAAATAATAAAGAAGCTAGTTTTTATACTACTAATTATTATGCAACTATTAATGATTGGGATGGTTGTTTGCTGCTTCTTAAACTTTTAAAAGAAGAAGATTATGCTGCAAATAAAACGGAAGACATCCAAATTAAGGTTGCTAAAGCAAAAGCTTTAACAGATAGTCATAAAACTTTTAAATTGGATGTAAATTCCATGATTGAGAAGTATACAGGTGGCGATAAATGGTTTAAGTACTTTAATAAAGCATATAAAGCTGTGTATTAAAGTTAGGTTTAAGGTTAGAACTAAGATATTAATCACCACTTTTAGAGCGATCCATTTCCCTTTTAGTGTCTTTAGTCTTAATAGTTTCTCGTTTATCGTAAAGTTTCTTTCCTTTTGCCATTGCAATTTCCAGTTTTGCAAGCCCTTTATCATTTACAAATAGCAAAGTGGGAACAATAGTCAGTCCTTTTTCTTTAGTTTTAGAAAACAATTTCTTAAGCTCTCTCTTATTAAGCAAAAGCTTTCGCTCTCGCTTAGGTTCGTGGTTGTAATGAGCCCCACCGAAAGTGTATTCAGCGATATGCAGGTTCTTAACAAACAATTCGGTGCCATTAAAAGAACAATAGGAGTCTGTAAGGTTAGCTTTGCCCTCCCTGATTGATTTAATTTCAGTGCCGGTCAGTTGGATGCCAGCAGTATATTCCTCAACAAAGAAGTATTCGAAAGAAGCCTTCTTATTTTTAATCTTAATTTGGTTTGCCATTAGTAATTTCTAAGCTTATAGTTTCGTAATTCGTAATTCTTAATTCGTAATTTTGTCTTAAGGAGCAATTCTCTTTATCTTCCAGTCTTTATTGTTCTTACTACAATACTTAATACGGTCGTGGAGCCTGTTTTCTCTACCTTGCCAGAACTCTATCCTTCGGGGAATTACCCTAAAGCCACCCCAATGATCAGGACGATTGATAGGTTTGTCACCTTGCTTCCTTACAAACATATCTCTCATCATCTCAAGGAAGTTTCTATCTGGAATTTCAGCACTTTGTTCAGAAATAATAGCGCTAATCTGGCTTTCAAGCGGACGACTTGCGAAATATTCATCAGATTCTTTCTTAGAGACCTTCTCAACTTCACCCTCTATACGCACTTGACGCTCCAGCTCTTTCCAATAAAAGACCAATGCTACATTAGGGTTCTTCTTTATATGATTTCCCTTGCGACTATCATAATTAGTATAAAAAACAAAGCCTTTTTCATCAAAACCTTTTAGTAAAACTATCCTCGCCGAAGGAAAACCTTTGGTAGAAATGGTAGCAAGGGTCATAGCTGTTGCATCTTCAATGCTCGCATCTATAGCTTCTTGAAGCCACTCACCAAATTGCTTGAATGGATCCTTACTAATATTTGTTTCTAAAAGCTGGTGCTTCTGATAATCTTTCCTTATTTTTGCAACTTCATCGTTAAGCATAATTGAATTTAAATTTTTTACAAAAGTACAACACAATGAGGAATAATCTTACTATTATTTGTTTTATTTTTTTATCACTTCTTATAAATAAGAGCTACAGTCAGTCGTCTGCTGAGCTTTATAACAAAGGTCTGGCTCTTGAAAAGGATGCTAAATACACTGATGCTATTGCATCTTTCACTAAAGTTATTGAGAATAGTCCTTATTATTATGAAGCTTTCACCGAAAGGGGTTATTGTAGTTTTTTACTAGGCAATAATGCTGATGCAATCAAGGATCTTAACAATGCTATCGCCAAAAGCAAAGATTATCATCTTGCATTTTACTATAGAGGAGTTGTTTACTTAGATCAGGGGGACTATTTAAATGCAGGAAACGACTTTAACAAGACCATTGCTTTGAAGCCTAACTATGTTGATGCTTATGTTAAGAGAGCAGAGATGAATATCAAGACTAAGAACCATGATGCTGCTATAAATGACTACACTAAAGTGATAAGTATGCGTGCTAACGATGCTTCTCTTTATCTTAAAAGGGCTAAAGCCTATAATAAGATAAAGAAAAGGCAGGAAGCGGCGAAAGATTATTCGAAAGCTATTGAATTAAAGCCTGATTATGCGGAAGCTTATTACGAAAGAGGCATTTATTACTTCAGTTTTGGCAAACCTGAGACTTCAATTGCTGATTTTACCAAAGCTATTGCGTTAAATTATAATCCTAAGGAATCTTATGCTAAACGTGCTGATGCTTATTATCAAACCAAGAAATATAATGAAGCAATAACTGACTATACCAAGCTGATTGATGAGTTTAAGATGACTGCTTCGGATATTCATGTAAAGAGAGGCAAGTGTTATTTAGCTGTAAATAATACAGAAGCTGCTATGAAAGACTTCTCTAAGGTGATTAATACAGATAGAGATAACGAGGAGGCGCTGATTATGCGGGCAAATATATATGTAAAGCAGAATAAAACGCAGCAAGCTATCATTGATTTCAAAAAAGCGATCATCACTAATCCAAATAATGGCTCTGCTTATATTGGAAGGGCTCGTATGTATATCAATCAGAAGAAATATGACGCTGCTTTGGACGATCTTAACGAAGCTATTAAGATTAAACCTGATGGAGAAGCATATTTTTTAAGAGGTGGTATTAAGAGTGTTAAGAATGATACCTCAGGTGCTTGCAAAGATTTAAAAGCTGCGGCTAATTTGGGCTATGAAGAGGCAATTGCCAAGGTAGATGAGTTTTGTAAGTAGGATATTTCTTCTTAGATAAAGACAAATAATTTAATTACTTTTGCACTTTATTATTAATACAACAATAACATGGGTTTAAAATGCGGTATCGTGGGACTTACTAACATTGGTAAGACAACTATTTTCAATTGTATATCTAATACTAAGGCTGAAACTACAAATTTTGCTTATAGTACAAGTAAATCGAATATGGGTGTGGCTAATGTGCCCGATCAGAGGTTATTTGAATTGGATAAGGTTATTAAAGCAGAGAAAGTGGTGCCTGCTACTATTGATGTTGTGGATATTCCGGGGCTTGCCAAGGGTGCAAATCAAGGTGAAGGTGTAGGAAATGCTTTTCTTGCTGATATTCGTCAGACTGATGCTATTATTCATGTTTTAAGATGTTTTGATGATGAAAATCTCGCACATGTTGAAGGCTCAATTGATCCCGTAAGGGACAAAGAGATCATTGAATTTGAGCTTCAGGTAAAAGATCTTGAAGTAATTGAACGTAAAATTCAACGTACTGAAAAGGGTGCTAAGGCTGGCGATAAAGATGCTAAGCATGGTTTGGAAGTACTTGCTAAATATAAACGACATCTGGAGAATATGGAGAATGTTCGTACGCTTGAGGTGACTGAAGACGAGCGTAGATGGGTGAATGATATGTTTCTTTTGACCGAAAAGCCTGTAATGTATGTATGTAATGTTGATGAGAAGTCTGCTTTGACTGGTAATAAGTATGTTGATGCACTTAAAGAAGCTGTGAAGAACGAGAATACAGAAGTTTTGATAATAGCCGGAGCTTTAGAAGCTGAAATTGCCGAACTTGAAAGCGAAGAAGATCGTATTGCTTTCCTTCAGGATTATGGACTGACCGAACCTGGTGTAAATGTCTTAATTCGTTCGGCTTATCGTTTGCTTAATCTTATTGCTTTCTTCACTGTTGGCGGAAAAGAGAACCGTGCCTGGACTATTCACAAGGGTATGACGGCTCCTCAGGCGGCTGGTGCTATCCATAGCGACCTTGAGCGTGGTTTTATTCGTGCCGAAGTTACTAAATATGATGATTTGATTAAGTATCGCTCTGAAGTTAAGGTAAAAGAAGCAGGTAAGCTTGCTGTAGAAGGCAAAAATTATGTAGTTTGTGATGGTGATATTCTACATATTCGCTTTAACGTGTAAGTAAGATACAGGAAAGGAGTTTAGGCTTTTAGTAGTTTAGACTATTAGGAAGAATTTTAGCCGTTAGCATTGATTTGTTGACGGCTTTTCTGTTTTCAACTTTATGTACTCAAGGCACTTCAAGTACTTTAGGCACTTTCTTCATTAGTATTTCAATATTAAAATAATTCTTATTAATAATATTGAAAAAAGGGCGTAATAGACAAAATAGTTGGTCGTGCCTATCTAAAACCATTATTATATCTA
>JBAXLO010000232.1:0-6933 GCA_037134755.1 Bacteroidota bacterium
TATGTATTTAGTCCGCTAAATTAGCATTTTTTTGCGTAAGGTGAGTTAATAATTATCAATTAATAATAAATAAAACACATAAGAATTAAGATTGCGTGATTAAAAACTCACATTTTAAGATAAATTATTTAAAACTTACAAAAAGTACTATTGAATTAAAATTCAGTAACATTTTAAAGAAACATTCATAATTTATAATTCATAATTAATAATTCTACTTTAAATTCACAAGAATTAATTACTTTTGCATAAAATTTTTACTATGAATCTTAAGAAATTATTTATACTTTCATTGGTTATCTTTATGGGAACCAATTTTATTTTTGCTCAAAAGAAAAATGAAGCTAAACAAGCTGCTACAATTAAATGGTATTCATTTGAAGAAGCAATTGCTCTATCAAAACAATTTCCAAAGAAAAAGATATTAGTTGATGTTTACACTGAATGGTGCGGATGGTGCAAAAAGATGGATGCCACTACCTTTATGAACCCAGTAATTATTGATTATATTAATCAGAAATATTATGCTGTTAAATTAGATGCCGAGCGTAAGGATACTGTAATCCTTGATGGAAAAATGTTTGTTAATCCCAATCCAACCGGAAATCGTTCAACACATCAGATTGCAACATCATTGTTAAACAATCAGATGAGCTATCCTTCTTATGCCTTTTTGGATGAAATGGGAAGAGTAATTACTGTTTCACCAGGCTATATGGATGCTACTAACTTTGAAGCTGTTTTACATTACTTCGGAGAGAATGATTATTTTAATATGACTTGGGATAATTACCAAAAACAGTTTAAAGGCAAAGTAGTTAAAGAATAATATTCTTCTTTATTATTTAGTTAGTTAGATATTTATCCAACAAAGCCAATAGTTCCTTTTTATTGATAGGTTTAGAGATAAAATCTTTACAACCCGCACTCAAGCATCTTCGATGATCGTCTCCGGAAGCAAAAGCAGTTTGTGCTATTATTATTTGCTTTGCTTTAAGTTTCAAAAACACCTTAGTAAGATTATATCCTGTATCATCAGGAAGCAAAATATCCATTAATACTATATTAATGTCAGTATTTTGTTTGAAAATATCAAGAGCTACTTTAGCATTCTCAGCTTGAAATAGCTTTGCTTTAGTCGAAGAGAGAACATCTTTAATATAGATTGCATTATATGGATCATCTTCGATGATTAATATAGTTTTATCCGACCAATCGTAATGCTTTTTAGAGATAACCTCTTGTTTTGATTCCCTTTTATGAGTTGGTTCATAAGGAATAGTAAAATAAAATGTGGAACCTACATTAACTTCTGATTCAACCCAAATATCACCATTAAAAAGCTCAAGTAAACTCTTGCAGATTGACAATCCTAATCCTGTACCACCGTAAAGTTTAGTTGTTGAATTATCTGCTTGAATAAAACGGTCAAAAATAATATCCAATTTGTTCTTTGGGATTCCTATTCCTGTATCTTTAACATAAAACAAAAGTGTCTTCTCATCAGCAAGTTCACAACCTATTTCAATTACGCCTTCTTTTGTAAATTTAATTGCATTACTTATTAAGTTAATCAAAATCTGTTTTAACCTACCAAAATCCGTATTAATAGAACTCTGGTTTTCATTTAAAGTGTAGTTAGTTCTAACAGCAATATGATTGATATCTAATAAGATTTTAGATTTAAACAAATTAGTTATCTCATTATAAATTGTAAAAAGACTATCTTTGCTATAATAAAGATTAATCTGACCTGACTCCAAACGTGAAATATCTAGAATATCATTAATAATCTCAAGTAAATCTTCACTTCTTTTACGAATAATCTCTGTAAATTCTTTCATTTGATCTGCGTCAATATCCGAATCGCATATCATTTGCGAGAACCCCATAATAGCATTTAAAGGAGTGCGTATTTCGTGTGACATATTGGCAAGAAATGCTGACTTTAACCTATCTGCATCTTCTGCTTTAACTTTTGCAATAATTAGTTCTTCTTTATCAATTATTCTATCCGTAATATCACGAATAATAACAAGCATATATTGCTCATTATTCATTGTATAAGATGAAACCTTAACACTTATATCAAAGATTGTCCCATCCTTTTTATTACCCTTAGTTTCGTAGTAAATAGGTACATCTTCTCCTTTTAATCTTTTGTCAGTAAATCCTTCTACTACATGTCGGTAATCTTCGGCTACCAAATGATTAGGATCCATATCTATAAGCTCACTATTGTTTTCATAACCAAACATAGTGAGATAGGATGGATTTACTAACTCATACTTATTATTTTTTATAACACATATTGCATCAGTAGAGTTCTCGAATAGTGAACGATATTTTGTCTCACTTTCCTTTAATATTTTCTCATCTTTTTTGCGCGATGTTATTTCATTAAATACTACAACGAAATGTTCTTTTTCAGGACTATATACCGATATATCAAACCATTTATTCATTACGTTTACATAGAACTCAAATCTTTTGGATTTACCTGATAAAGCTACTTCATTATAAATAGTAAACAATTCATCATCACTTTGTTTTATGCCCGGTAATAGCTCAGTAACTTTTTTACCTACTGCATTTTTCAACCCTGTTAGTTTCTCAAAATTACTATTAACATCCAAATGTATATAATCAACAGCTTCGCCGTTTTCATAAATCATCTGGCAATGAGCAAAAGCCTCCGGCATATTTTCGAATAGTGAGCGATATTTCTTCTCACTTTGAGCTATGATATTCATGGCTTTTTTATTTTCAGTCATGTCAACCATCGATATCAAAGTTAGATCTGAAAATAGCTTAGTATTAAACTGTATGTAACGCACAATTCCTTCTTTGCATGTTACATAAGCTTCGAGCGGAATAATTTCTCTACTATCGTTTAATTCTCTTTCAATACTTTTTTCCCAATTCTTTATTACTTTGTCACGATATTCAGCATTAGGGTAAGCTAAATTAAACCAATCATATATATTTTCAACATCCGAATTAGTATATCCTAATACTTGAGTGCATTTTTCATTAAAAAACACCAGATTTAATTCATTATCAAAGCAAGCTATTGCACTAGGTGACGAATTTAATATTTCGAATATCCTTTCTTGCTTTTCAATAAGCTCTCTTTCATCCTTTTTTCTTCTTGTAATATCTCTTATAACGCCAAATATCTTATTATCCGGCTTATTATACTCTGCTACTGAGTGAATATCAATTACTGCATTATCATTTCTTCGTGCTATTTTAAAACTTATATTATAATTTTCGTCTTCATTTATAAGAGCATCCAGCTTTTTATCTAACAATATTCTATATTCGGGAAGCACAATATTAGTTACATCATCATAAGTAAGTAGTTTATCTTTACTAAATCCATAAATATCTTTAGCTTGTGAGGAAGCCCATACCTTTTTTGTATTTAAATTTAGTTCCCAATAACCTATCCTTGATATTTGCTGAGCTCGTTCAAGAAATTGCTTATGTTTAACCAACTCCCCCTCATATACCTTTTGTTCAGTGACATCAATAAACGAAAATACACTAAATTCAGGCAAAAGCTCGGTATATATTTCTATATTAATCTCAACTCCATTTTTGTTTGTTATTACTGCATTGTAAGGTTTTGGCTTTATTTTTGTGCTTTGATAATAATCAAATTCACTTTTAAAGTCTTTAGTTATTTTTTCGCGATAAGCAGTATCCGGAAACGCTTTAAAAAACCAATCATATAATGTGGGGACATCTTCGATGGAATATCCAAAAAGCAACACCGCTTTATTATTAATATATTTAACATTGTTATCATAGTCCATACAAGCAGTAGCTATAGGCAAAGCATCCAGAATATCAGTATAATTATTGCTGTTTAATTGCTCGTTTTTATTTCCCATTTAATCGACTATTAAGATAATTTTAGTGCAAAAAGTTTGTGTGTATAATATTGTGCAATGTTACGAATTTTTATTTGATTTAAGAAGTTTTATTACCTTTTCAAATGTTAATTTTTACTTAATTTTAACTTAATAAATGATTATCTTACTTATTTACATAAAATAGACAAATAATATAATTTAAAGCGTACTTATTAACCATTTAATCTTTTTTAACACTCAATTTCTTTAAACTGATTAAACCTTTTTATTAAACAGACATCTAATTCTGAAATTTAATAAATACACAAAAATGAAAACAAAAATTTTAATCTTCGCAATCTTTATCTTTTCTATAGTTACAACTTTTACAGCTTGTAATAAAGATAAAAAAACTACTCCAACTAATCAAACAGGCAACAATTCTGATGTTACTTCTCAAAACGAGGCTGTAGCTCAAATGACGTTTGAAGGTGTTGATCAAATAGCTGATGAGGCTTATACAAGTTTTAGTTCTCTTAAATCTACTCAATCTAATGCAAATAGTTTGCTTAGTGCTTGTGCTACTAAAACGATAGATACCGTTTCTATACCTCATACACTTACAATTAATTATGGTACTACCAATTGTTTATGTTATGATGGAAAGTACAGAAGGGGTGAAATTGTAATTTCTTATTATTTACATTATAGAGATTCAGGTTCGGTACATTCTACTACTTTTAATGATTATTATGTTAATGATAATCATGTTATGGGCACAAGAAGCCGTGTAAATAATGGACGTAATGCAGCTGGAAACTGGAACATAACAACTACTGTTAACGGTACTATTATTTTTGCAAACAATACCGATACATTAACATGGAATTCAACACAAAACAAAGAATGGTTGCAAGGTTACTTGAGCTCAACTATTTGGGATAATATTGTTCTTATAACAGGAAACTCAAATGGAACCCGACCAAATGGAACTACTTACAGCAAAACGATACTTACTCCATTAAAAAGACAGATGCCTTGTTTCTATTTTGTTAGTGGCACTGTTCAAGTTGTACAATCCAACAAACCAACAAAAGTAATTGATTATGGTAATGGCAATTGCGATGCTTGGGCAACAGTTACGATAAATGGTGTTACATATAACATCCATCTTTAATATAATTTCTTCATAGTTTTAGTAGTAGCCGTCAATTATTTGACGGCTTTTTTTTGCTTATTACTGTAATCTAATAATTAAAGAAGCCCAGTCAACTTAATGACTGAGCTTCTTTAGTTTTCATGATTATATTCTTGAACTATAAATGCCTTATAACTTTAAGTACTTTAGGCACTTTAAGTACTCCAAGTACTATCTTCCTCTTACATCTGTGATAGTTCAGCTACGGCATTGATATTTGAAGATATATTAGCCAGATAAAAGTATTTTTTAAGGTCGGTTCCTAAAATACTTACGTCTTCATCTACTTTAACTTCTATAGCATCACCCGGCACTGTGTTATAGGTAAGCATTTCGTCAGTAGAAAAATAATAGAATGATACTTTTCCGGGGTTCTCCAATAAAATCGTATCTGCAGATGTGTATGCAAAGTCTGTTAATACTATTGAACTTGGTTTAATAGTCATTTTTAATGGCTTGTCAATTAAGATCCCTGCACGGTTTTTATGACGTGGATACAATAATCCTAAGTTGAAAAAGGTGGCTGCCATTCCCGGTACTTTCACATATACTCCTGCAATTACCAACATGTTTTCCCACAATTGATCTTGTAATTCATCTAATAAAAGTTTATATTTAACTGAATTTGCGGTACATTTTTTGCTTGCTGCCTTCTGTACTGACTGGGCAAGTGTATAATCACTATTTATCTGGGCAAACAAAGTTTCTGTTGGCAATCCTAATTCAGTTACATATTTAGTTACTAATACTTTTATTCTGTGTATCAATAATTCTTGTTCCGGTAAAGAAGCTCTTGTATATTCGCCTGTATTTAAAGGAAAGAACTCCTTATGGTACACATCCATATTAAATTTAAAAGCTTTTTTAACATCACCATCTAATTCCATTATAGCAGCCGAAAATTTATCAAAAACTGTGCTTCTGGCAGCTATTTTAATAGCTCTATCTTTTAAATCTCCATCCATTAAAAATGAAAGAGCTTTAAACCTATCATTTACATCGGTTGTTGGAGCTAGCAGAGCTATTATTTTTGCTTCTATGCTTGCAGTTATAGCTGCTACATTATCTTCAGATGTTGCCAACCATCGTTTTTTTCCTGCAATTATCTTTTTTAAAGGATTTGGTCCTAAAACTTCAAATTTTTTCATTTTAGTTGTGTTTATAATTTTTGGTAAAAGTAGTAAAAAAATTTAACAATTAAACAAATTTAATTGATTATTTTATTTATTATGTTTGAATTTTGTTTAATAATATAAATTAAATTAGTTAACATATTGCTAATAGGTGTTTACTGTGTTAAAATAAATATTATTATAAATCATATTATTAATATATTTATTGTTTTATTTACAAATTAACATCAAAAAAGATATGTTTAATGATAAAAAACAACTAGAATATTTGAAAATAACTAGAATTTTAGACGAAATAATTACTTTATTTTCAAAAATAGATAAAGACACACCTAAAAGTAGTTTCCAATTTTCAATATTACTTAGTTGTGCTTATATAATATATTGTATGAAATCAGAAATTGGTATATTTGTTTGTATAAATCATATCCGGTTTTTAAAAATAGCTTTCTATTTAAATAAATACCTATTCTTAAAAACAGAATAAGCTTCCGCTTGAATGAAAATAGATAGTTGAAAAACCTAGATGGGTTCCTTTAAAAAGATATTAGGTTTATGAAATCTCAACTATGGCTTTGCAATTTGTAAATGCCATGGTCGAAATTTCAACTAGGGCTTTGCAACGTGTAAACATCGTAGTTCGAATTTCAACTAGGACATTTATTCGTGTAAACATCGTAGTTCGATTTTCAACTAGGACATTTATTCGTGTAAACATCGTAGTTCGATTTTCAACTAGGAC
>JBAXLO010000233.1:0-6863 GCA_037134755.1 Bacteroidota bacterium
AAATTAATATATAATAATAATACATATATTTAATATCAGATATTATATTATAATAAAAACTACTTATATATTATTGATATTATATTATAAATTATTAATAAGAATAATAATCAAGTTATTGAGGGTTATTGTTATGTTATTACATTTCATATTAATATTATTTAAAATTTCAATATTATTAATATTAATATAAACATCTTTATAACAAATCTAGTTTTAAAATATAGTACTTAATTTTGATTGCTTTATAATAATATCTTGCTTTTGAGGGATAACATTCATTTGATTTATAGTCATGCGTGAGCTATTGGGCATCAGGCAATTTCTGCCAAAGGCTAAATCCAAAAAGAGAGAGTTCAGCACTGTAGAATTGTAAGTGCTTTAGATAGAAATATTGTTTGAGAGAAGGTTCTTGGCGAAAGAGTGATGACAGTTGTGAATAATAGTATTCGGCTAGGGAAACACAGTTATGAAAAGAGCCGTTGCATGCAACGACTCTATAGTTATATAAATACGATTAAGTGTGTATATCTTCTTATCGGAAGTAATTCATGTGATATTCTTATCTCAACACGGTAACTACACCTTTTAAGCCTTGCAAACCTTCAGCATATTGTGCAGTATATAGTAACCTCCAAACATATACGCCTACTTCTACATCCTCTGTCTTACACTTGCCATCCCAAACCTGATCGGGTCTATTGGTTTCATAAACAAGTTGTCCCCAACGGTTGTAAATGTATAAATGATAGGTGTAGAAATTGCATTGATACTTAGGCCCAAAATTATCATTTAAGCCATCACCATTATTAGGCGTAAACGCATTAGGGAAATAGATATAACAACTGCAATCAGCATATTTAATAGTAAAATTATTGTTGATAGCACCACATTTATTCGAAACAGTAACACCATAAGTGCCTGCCTCACTAAATGAATTATAGAAATCGTGCGTGCCATCGCTCCAATATACATTGTAAGGTCCTGCCGGAACAACAACATTATAAAGTTTTCCTTGACAAAGGGAAGTATCGTTTGGCAAAGGGAAAGCAGGAGGATTAAGGTTGGTAATCACAACAGAAGCAGTGGTAGTACAATTAAAACTATCGGTAACCTGCACCCAATAAGTGCCGGGCAAAGAAGCATCATAAGTAGCAGCAGTTGAATTATCCTGCCAAAGGTAAGTATAACCGGGAGTAGGCGGTGTTAATACTAAAGTAGTTCCAGTACATATCAAAGAATCAGGTCCAAGATTAACAATAGGATAAGGCACTACTCTTATCTTAATAGTATCGTTGCCGGTGCAGCCACTAATGCTGCCTGTAACTACATAAGAGGTAGTAACAGCGGGCGAAACAGTGATAGTGTTTAAAGTCCCCAGGCCATTAGCCCATACATAAGAATTGCCACCACTAGCAGTAAGGGTTGTGGAGTTGCCAACACAGATAGGATTAGTTGATGCAGTGATATTAATATTTATTGAACTGATACTTACATTTACATAAACGCTATCAGTTGCCTTACAACCATAAGGGTCAGTAACAGTAAGATTATAATTAGTAGTAACAGACGACTGAACACTTGGAGTTGCAATGTTAGGATTGCTCAAACCTGTAGTAGGTGTCCATTGATAAATAAGCGGTGTTGCCCCTGTACCTGAGCCATTAATAATAGCGGTAGAATCGCAGGTAATAATATTAATATCCGAACCTGCATTGGCAGTCGGTTGTGGGTTAACAGTAACAAGAACACTATCGGTAGCAAAGCATCCATTTGGATCAGTAACCGTGAGAAAATAATTTGTAGTAACTGAAGGGTGAGCAATAGGTGTTGCAATATTAGTATCACTAAGTCCTGCAACAGGCGACCATGAATAAACAAGAGGATATACGCCGGTACCTATACCATTGATTTGATATCCGGCAGCGGAATCACAACCACCTATATTACCGGCAGGACCAGCTTCAGCTGTTGCTATTATGTTAAAAGTAATTTTAATATCGTCAAGAAAGTTACCAACACTTAAACTACCGGTAGATGTGTGAGTAGCTGTAAACTGTAGACTGTAATTTCCAGCGACAGGTATTGTGTAGTTTAAATTACGATATTGCCATACAGTGTTATCTCCAAATACCCCCAATACAGTTGTAGGTCCTCCTACATAAGCAATAGAAACACTCATGGAATCTACCCCAAGTCTGCCTCTGTGAGCAAAGCCAACAGTAACATTTGCACCTGTACCGGCATAGAAATCCTGATAAAGAGTGCTTGCTACATTAGCATTCAATTCAATAAATTGAACTCCCGAATAGGCTGTAACACCATTGAACCCCGAATTCCATACTTCTATCAAACCATCCGGTTCGCTGGTACTCCAACAAGTTATTGCGGACTGTGGCACCATAGCCATCCCCCCCGGAGCTGTAACTATGGAGTCTTCAAAATTGGTATTGCATAAGAAATTACATCCGGTTTGAGCAGTAACACTATTAATAATAAAAAACATCATCAATAGCAATCCTCCTATCAAAGGCTTCTTTAAACTATTTACAGATACTTTTGTCATAATACATTTGTTATAGAAATGCTTTACAAAGATAAGTATAATAATTAACAATTCTATTATAAGACATAAAAAGAATGAAAAAGGTTGCCTGAACATAAATATAAATATTCATTTGATAGAAGCATAAAATAAAAAGCCATCATCACAAAACTGATAATGGCTTTTTAATCTAATATCTTATGTATTTATTTGTCATTATTCTTTCCTTCTTCCCAACTTAAATTTGTTTTCAGTACCATGGAATAATCTCACAATATTCTTTTTATGTGTTAGAGGAATAAATACACCAATCATTATTGCAAAAATAATTAAAGCATCATGTTGTCTGTGCAATAAAAATATTACAATAAGAGGGACAGCTATAGCAGTAGTTATTGATGATAAAGACACATACCCTGAGAGTAAAAATACAGAAATAAAGATCCCCAAGCTTATTAAAAACAACATGGTTGGGAACAATGCAATGATTACTCCTACAATAGTTGCCACACCTTTACCTCCTTTGAATCCAACATATATTGGGAAGATATGCCCTAATACAGCAGCTAGTGCTAATATAAGGAAGTAATTGTTAAGTTGTATGTCTGAATAAAATTCAGGGGCAAAGAAATAACCAAGGTCAACAGCAAGCCAACCTTTTAATCCATCTAAGATTAAAACAATAATTCCGGGTTTAGTTCCAAGAACTCGGATAGTATTAGTAGCTCCAGCATTGCCGCTGCCTTTTGTACGAACATCTACATTATAAAATAATCTTCCAATCCAGACAGATGTTGCCGCAGAACCTATAAGATAAGCTACTATAACACCTAATAAAACACTAATTGTAATCATTGTATTTTTCTGATTAAATTTTTATTTGAAGGGAACAAAGATACAACTAATTTTATTTTTATTTTTATTTTAACATTATAATTAACATTATTTAAAATTAGATGTTATACCATTAACATATTAATACAATTGTATTTTAAATCTTAACAAATGAATCATCAGGTAGAAATTAATTGGGAAGGCAATATGGCTTTTGAAACCACCATTAACGGACATAATTTAATAATGGATGCCGATTTTAATCACTTTGGAAACAATACCGGTCATCGTCCAAAGCCTTTATTACTTGCTGCTTTAGCAGGATGTACCGGCATGGATGTGGTGTCATTATTAAAGAAAATGAATGTTGAATTTGATGATTTCAAAGTATCTGTTGATGGTGAACTTACAGTTGACCATCCGATGTATTATCACAAAATTCATATTATCTATATCTTTAAAGGGGGTAATCTGGAAATGGATAAGATTAAAAAAGTTATTCACATGTCGCTGACTAAATACTGTGGTGTATATGCCATGCTTTCGAAAGCATCAACTATTACCCATGAGATTAAAGTGATTGAGTAGCCTTATTTAGTATTACAATCAATTCGCTTACTATCATTGCTGTGGCGCCCCATATTATTTGATCCTTTATCAGATAACAAGGAGCGTTAATCTTTAAATTGTTTGCAAGTTTAATTTCCTGCATGCTTTTGTTTAATGGATTGATGAGTTCGTCAAGCTCCGTTTCTATAATCATCGACACTTCTTTATCGTCTTTAACAAACTGTGGCTTTTCTTTTGCATAACCCACAACAGGTTGAACTAAGAAGTTGCTTGGCGGAATATAAAGCTCAGATAGTAATCCAATAATTTTAACTTTCGAAGTATTAATACCTACTTCTTCATTGGCTTCTCTTAGTGCAGTATTTATTAAATTACAATCTTTATCTTCGAACTTGCCTCCCGGAAATGCAACTTGCGAACTATGTACACCATCATATTCAGGACGTAAAATAAATACTGTCATCAATTTATCTTTATCAGGATATAATAGTATCAACACTCCACTCTTACGGGCTTCATCATAATTTTTTATAGTATGCATTGCTCTTATCCTCGACTCGGGCATCATCTCCAGATGAGCATCATAGCCCGGCAAATCTTTACTAAGTTCTTTGCTTATACTTTCAATATAATTGGTTAAAAACATATTCTTTTTTAAATGAAATTCATTTTATTTGCATTTATAAACAAATTATTCTTAATTTTGTATTTGCTTAATCAATTAAAATTACAAAAATGAAAAGAATAGTTAGAATTATAAGTTTAATTTCTGTTGCCTTAATCCTTTTTGCTTGTAGTAAAAATAAACCCGATAAGGTTGCAAAGGCTTTTCTTACCTCGCTTTATAAAATGGAATACGATTCGGCAAAGACTTTGTGCACCAACGAATCTTATGGTTATATTGAATACAAGAAATTAATTGATAGCTACGTTACCTCTATCGAAAGCACTCCTACTGATAAAATAATTATAGATATTACCGAAACTAAGGTTGACGGTAACAATGCGGAGTGTAAATATAAGATTAGCGGTGTGCCTGATTTGCCTAAAGAAATACAGACCATCGATTTAATAAAGAAAGATGGAAAGTGGCTTGTGGATCTTCATGCTGAGAATTTAAATTTTAATTCGATGAAGCAAGAGCTTGATTCTACTTTTTCAAAACAAGATACGATACCACCAATCGACTAAAATAAATTACGAATGGTATTTGGCGATTTAGTGATTTAAGAAAACAATCTTTCCTGACAAGTTTTTTATTCTGACAGGTATAAATCAAATAGATTATTATTAAGTTAAAAACAATATTACAAACAATCAAAGCATATGCAGACTCCTACTTATTTAAATCCCGGTGACAAAATTGCTATTGTGGCTCCTGCGCGCAAGATTTCTATGGAGGAACTTCAGCCTGCTGTTGATGTGCTAACTTCCTGGGGTTATGAAGTTGAGTTTGGTGATAATCTTTTCAAAGAATTCAATCAATATTCAGGTAGTGATGAGGAGCGTGCTTTGGATTTTCAGAATGCTTTGGATGCTGATGATATTAAAGCTATTATTTGTGCAAGAGGTGGCTATGGTACTTTAAGGATCATCGATAAATTAGACTTTAATAAGTTTATTAGCAACCCTAAGTGGATCATTGGTTATAGTGATGTTACTGTTTTGCATTCGCATATCAACAAAAACTATTCTATTGAAACACTACATGCCACTATGCCTGTTAATTTCCCTAAGGATGGCAGTATTAATCAAGCTTTAGCTAGTCTTCAGATAGCTTTACAGGGCGAATCTTTAAGTTATTGTATCGAAAAGCATGCATTAAATCGAAATGGAATCACTTCAGGGAAGCTTTGCGGAGGCAATCTCTCTATTTTGTATGCTCTTACGGCTTCTGTTTCGGATATTGATACTAAGGATAAGATTTTATTTATCGAAGATCTGGATGAGTATCTTTATCATATCGATCGCATGATGCTCAACCTTAAACGTAGAGGAAAGCTTGCTAATCTAGCAGGTTTAATAGTTGGGGGCATGAGTGAGATGCGCGATAATACGATTCCTTTTGGCATGACTGCCGAAGAGATAATTATTGAAGCTGTTGCTGAGTACGATTATCCTGTGTGTTTTAATTTTCCAGCCGGACATATTTCGGATAACAACGCCTTGATTATGGGGCGAAATGTTTATTTGAATGTTACGGATAGTGTTGTTTTAAAATTCGATATATAAACAAATAATCCATTAAACATGGCTGAACATAACGAGCTGGGGGCTTTGGGAGAAAGGCTCGCATTGGAGTATTTAAAAGAAAAGGGTTACGAAATACTCGAAACTAACTGGCGTTCGGGGCAGTTGGAGATAGATATCATTGCAAAGAATAAAGATTTTATTATAGTTGCTGAGGTTAAAACCCGTTCTACTAATGTTTTTGGTGAGCCCGAAGAGTTTGTTAACAAGCAAAAACAAAAGCTCTTGATAAAAGCAGCAGAAGCTTATGTTATTAAAATGAATCTGGATACCGAAGTTCGCTTTGACATTATTTCTGTGTTGGTAAGCAAGGGCAAACATCAGGTTAATCATATCATAGATGCCTTTTATGCAAGGCTGTAAAAAAGTACTTAAAGTGCCTAAAGTTTGAAGTTTGGAGTGCCTAAAATTGAAGATAAGACTTTTAGTACCTTATCATCCAATTTAACCCAGATTACGCATTAAGATATTAAAATGTCATTACAAATATCAAGATGCCAATTAAATAACCAATATTATTCTCTAATGCTACGCATTAGAAAATAAATGCATTAAATGATTGATTATATTTAAAATATATATTAAATTTATTCTAATGCGTAATTTGGGTTTAATGTTTTTTTTGGCATAATATTTAATAACAATAAGCTGGGATAAGGACTAA
>JBAXLO010000234.1:0-6772 GCA_037134755.1 Bacteroidota bacterium
TCACTTTTTTATAAACAGATTCTTGTTAATTCCTTAATCGGTATAAACTCTAATACAAACAATATATCTTCTCATAACTCCAACAACTCTGCCAGAATCAAATGATAGAGATTTAAAATTCTTAAATCACCAAATCACTATATCGCCAATTCACTAAATTATTCTCCGTAGGAGATAAATCTTAATAGAAAACCTAACCTCCAACAAACATTTTCATTTTCTCGTCAGGGAATATACGATGTTTATGTCCTATGGGAAGTTGTTATTTTATCATTGCAACAAGTTACAGGTAGTAAAATATCTATATTTTGGTCATTACAACAAGTTGCAGCATACTAAATATATATTTATTCATCATTAATAATTGTCATATGATAATATTACACATTTTTTAGCTGTGTAATATATCATTAATAAGATATTACAAATAACTAGAGGTAATGTAAAATGCTTTTAGAAAAGCTATAATTCACAAAATATAAATCAATACTAACTAAATAATTTTAACAGGTTCTCACCACAAATTCTAATATTAGAAGCATATTCCAGAAACTCTTTATTATTAGTTGAAGTATATTCGGTTTCCAGCATATTCGAAAAAGCTATTATACCGTTTAATTGAGTTCTAATATCATGATTTAATTGCGAAAAAGATGTAATCTGATTTAAATTAGATATGTCTTTATTTAACGATTCATACTTTATTTCAATCTGATCTTCTTTAATAGCTTTTAATTGATGTTTAACATCCTTTTCAATAAGATTAATCTTTTCAAGTTCGCTTTTTAAATATTTAACATTAGTGTTACTCTCTTCAATAGTCTTTATAATTTTTGATAACGTTGAATATTGTAATAAGACGATAATAATCACAACTATTGCAATTATTAAAAATATAAGCATATTTGTTTCCATATTGATTTTGAATTAAAAATTTAAGGTGTCATGTATTGCTTTCAATAATTCTAAAGGTTTGTAGGGTTTACTAAGATAATTATCCATACCAGCAGCCATTATTCTTATCTTATCCGTTTCTAAAGCATAAGCAGTTACAGCAATAATTGGCATTCGCTCGCATTTAGTTTCCTTCTCAATCGTTCTAATTTTTTTTGTAGCTTCAATACCATCCATAACAGGCATCTGTATATCCATCAGAATTAAATCAAATTTTTCATTTAAATATTTTTCAACACCAATAGCGCCATTCTCAGCAATAGTGATATTGTGCAATTCTCTTTTTACAATACATGAAGCTACCTTTTGATTAATAGGGTCATCTTCAACTAAAAGAATGTTAAGAATCCTGCTCATATTATTGAATTTATTATTTTAAAGAAACTACTAAATATAACTATTAAACTTGAAAATTGTTAAAAAGGTTACAATAAAATAATTTTTAATTTAAAAATATTTAATATTGATGTAATTAAAATAGTAGCAATATTAAGTACTTCTTTTAGCTCGTTCCCAATTTACAGATTGCTTGCCTTTAAGATAACGTTTAAAACCAAGATAAACTGCCAAATTCATAATAAAGAAATAATAAGGAATAAAAAGTATTTTAATTTTAATAGCTTTGTTTTCGAGATACCAACCCAATAAAGCCATCACATAAAAAAGAATTTGCAAGTGAAGCATTGTACTATAAAATGATAAAGGCGAAAATTGATTAGTAAAGACTATTAATATATTGAGTAGAAAAATAATAGGCAAAAACAAAGGTGCTAAAGTCCATCTTAAAACTCTGTGAGAAATAAACTGAAAAGATAACACACCATATTTAAATGGATTTAAAAGAGCTCTTAAACGAACAACCGATTGTATACCTCCTGCTGCAATTCTTATCTTTCGTTTTAATTCTTCTTTTACATTTGCCGATGATGTTTCGATAGCATAAGCATTAGGATTATACTGAATGGTATAACCATCCATTGCAACTCTTAATGATATTATAAAGTCGTCGAGCAAAGTATCTTTTTCTACTTCACGATAAAGTTCTGTTCTGATTGCAAAAAGTTCACCGGCAGCACCAACAACTGAATATAATTCAGCATCCCATTTCTTTAATGTTGATTCATATTTCCAGTAAATCCCCTCCCCTGCTCCGGCAGCACTTTCGGCTTCTTTCTGAAATATTCTTTTTTCGCCTGAAACACATCCAACTTTAGGATTTTTAAATAGATTTACAATCTCTTTTATTGAATCTTTTCCAAGCAAAGTATTACCATCAGAAAAGATAACAATAGGTGTTTTAACAAACTGCATTCCTCTGTTCATTGCACCTATTTTACCATTTCTTGCAGCTTCATGGTAAACTTCTAGACCTTGATATTTCCTAAGCAAATCAGGAGTACCATCATCAGAACCATCTGTAACCCAAACCTGATGAACTTTATCTTGTGGGTAATTCATCGCTAACGAATTCTTAACTTTAGCATCTATATAATCCTTTTCGTTATAAGCTGCTACAAACAAAGTAACTTCAGGATAGTATTCATAATCATCATTTTTATTATCTTTATATAGAATTCTTTTTATCTTTATAATAATGTATAAAAGAATACCATAACCTAAATATGCATAGAATACTATAAATATTCCAAACCAGAAAATAATTTCAGCTATTGACATAATCTATTTATTAATTACTTTTTCCCATTCTTTAGTCACTTGATTATATTGTTTAATCACTCTGCAAGGGTTTCCAACAGCAATACTAAAAGGTGGAATATTTTTAGTAACAACACTCCCAGCACCAATCTGAGTACGTTTACCAATTGTAACTCCTGCAAGCACTACAGAGTTTGCACCAATATGAACTTCTTCTTCAATAGTTATCCCTCTAATATCTAATTGCTGATGTTTTGAATTCTGTTCACCATCTTTATACCCATGATTAAAACCACCAATAAATACATGTTGACCTGTACCGGCTCCATTTCCAATTGTTACAGGCCCTAAAACTACAGTTCCTATACCAATCTGACAATTATCACCAATAATTACATCGCCACCACCATTATTAATCACACAATATTGCTCAATCATTGTATGTTTACCAATATTAAACTTTTTAAAGAAAAGAACATCAAGTCTTGCTGACCACATTACTTTGGATCCTTTGCCTCTTTTATGAAAGAACCTATTTACAAACCAGCTTATATACCAGCGAGGTCTAGCTCTTAAAGGACTAACAATAAGCCATAATGTCAATCTCTTTAATCTTTCATTAGATTTAATATTTTCGATGATACTCATTGTTTTTATATCAATTTATTAATGAATAAATAGTATTTAGATTTAAATTAAAAACTCTTGTTGATCAATTTCATTTTTATAAAGGACATAATTAACTGCTCTTTGAATATCTATAACACGCCATCCCCAATGCTCTTGGAACAAATGACGGCTCTCAAAGAGTGCGTTTTCTCTTGCTGCTTTAGTATTCTTCTGATACAATAATAAAAAATCTTTCATATCCTGATAAACATCTGCTACAAATTCTGCTATGCTACATTTTGCTGGTTTTGCATCCATACTATCATGCAATCCAATAGACCAGAACTCGTCTGCTTTTCCTAATACTGCTTTGGTATCTTTATAAATTACTTCCCAGTTTTCTTCAGTTATATAACGTTCATTTGCTTCAGGATTAGCAACGTTAATATAAGGCAATAATGCTCCTTTTACATAAAGTAAAGGACACACTTTTTGCAAATAACTTAACACATCTTCTCTTGTGTATTTTTCAATTGATTCGGTAAACAAACAATAATCATTAGCTACCGTAATCATTTCGATTACACTTCTTGAAATTTCCGGTTCATTAATATCCATTTTCTTTTCTTATTTCTTTTAATCAGTATAGCCAAACAGCTTTTTTGTTTTAATAACATCTTCAATATATTTAGGAACCATAAGTTCCCAGCCCTTTTCATGGTTCTTTATTTTATTTAGAACTATGTGAGGATAAGTTGTTATAATTGATTTTTTAGCATTTTTTATATCTACAATTTGTCTGTTCTCAAGAAGGTGCAAATATAAGTATTTAATCTTATCAGGGATCTTAAAATTTTTAGTATTTATCAACTCACCTGTTTCTTCATCAATTGAAGGGTATAAATATAGTTTCATATTATCAGCAAACAAACGCCCAAAAGCTTCAATAATACCACCTTTTAGATGTGCATAATATTTTTCATCAATAATATTTGCAAAGGTATGGATACTGATAACAATCCTGAGATTCCTTATTTTAAATTGAGAGAAATAAGAAACTAATTTATAATATTCTTTAAAGCTCGAAACCATTACATTTTGTCCCATTCCATTTAAGATATCAACTCTATCCAGGAAGTCTCTTTCGTGAAGATTACCATCTTCTAAAAGGTTATTAAGTGTGAGTTCACAAATAGCAATTGTATTTTCTTTTTCGTAACTTTCATCTTTTTTAAACAAACCAAAACTTGTTTTCAGCATATCAAAACCCAAATAAGTAATAGGTCGGAAGCTACCTCTGAATGCTAATACATTTTTATTATATAATAGATCTGAAGGTTCGTAAACATCTCCATATCGATTAAACATTATCGCTTTAGCCATACCATTTTTTACTAATTGAACTCCTAACAAACGATTATCAACATATGATAATTGAGGGCCACTCATATTTATCATAGTAATTTCTATTCTATCTGAATTTAAATCATTCATTAAAGATTGAAGAAAATCTACAGGATACTCATGATAGTATAAACATGCGTAAATAAGATTAATACCGATAACTCCCAGTGTGTTTTGTTGTAATAAGTTATCATTTTCGAGCAATTTAACATGAATTACAACTTCGTTAGGTTCTTCATTGCATCTTAATTGAAATCTCATTCCCAACCATCCATGGCTTTCATTAGTTTTATGAAAGTTAAGCGTTGTAACAGTATTTGCAAAAACAAAAAAACAGTTTCTGTTTCCTCTTTTCTCACCTAGAATCTTAATTATTTCTTCATATTCTTTATTAAGCATCCTTTGAAGACGAATTTGAGAAACATATCTTTCGTTTTTATCTTTACCATACAATACATCACTAAAAGCCATGTCATAAGCTGAAATAGATTTAGCAATTGTACCGGAAGCTCCACCTGCCTGAAAGAATGTTCGGGCAACTTCTTGTCCACCTCCTATCTCAGCAATACTTCCATAAAATCTTTCATCAAGATTTATTTCTAATGCTTTACGTGTTGTTGAAAGAATCTCTTTTGCCATTTTTAAATCATTATTATACACTAATTATTCATAAACAAAATTAATCAATTTATGTTAAAAAAACTTAAGCATCTTCTTATTTATTATATATTAACATTATTAAAGGGAGAAATTGTGTTACTTTGCAAATAGATTTTCAATACAATATATTCATTTGCACAAGAACTTAATGATTTTTACTAAAAAAGCATCTATATTACTCATATTTACGATAAGTATCTTTTTAACTTTAAACCTAAAAGCTCAAATCGTTACTGATTCTATTATTCCGATACCTATTGATACAACAAGTGAGCTTGTACTTGATACTACTCAGTTTGAAGATGCTTATATTCCTGAAGACATTCAATTTATACCTTCTGATATTCTTTATCATAACAATTGGAATAATAAAGATGTAAGAATAAGAAGTGATAAATATTTTAGTGCTAATAGCAGATATACACTACCTTTAGTTAAAGAAGATGAAAATGCCTTTGTGCTTCCTTGTGATGGTAAAGTAATATCTCCATTTGGTTTTAGAGGCAGAAGGGTGCATACCGGAACTGATATAAAACTCAATTTAAATGATGAAGTTTACAGTGCTTTCGATGGTGTGGTGAGGATGGCTAAAAGATATAGTGGCTATGGTAATATTGTTGTTGTGAGGCATTACAATGGTTTGGAAACTTTATACGGTCATCTTAATAAAATAAAAGTAAAAGTAAATCAAAAAGTCAAAGCCGGAGATGTTGTTGGTTTAGGTGGACGTACAGGAAGAGCTACTTGCACACATCTTCATTTTGAAACAAGGTTTTTGGGTGATGCTTTTAATTCAAATAAAGTTATTGATTACGAAAGTGGTAAATTGCTGAATGATACTTTAATTATCACAAGAAATACTTTCGATCTTCGCAATGGTAAGAAACGATACGATGACGATGACGAAGTTGTATATGTTTTAAATAAACATGGAAAGAAAGTTAAAGTACATAGAAAAAGAAAACATTCCAAAAAAGGGGCTGTAAAGAGCAAGAGTAAAGGAAAAAGCAAAGGCAAGACGAAAGGTGGTTATGAAGTTAAACAAGGAGAAACTTTATCAGAGATAGCTCAAAAACATCATACTACAGTAAAAGAACTTTGCCGAATAAATAAGATAACTAAAAAGAAAATGATTCGTTCGGGACAAAAGATTAAGGTGGAATAAAGATCTTAGACTTTAATGAAATCAATTTTTTAGCTTATTTATATCATCAATTTAAAAAGTTTTTAGATTAAATTCTTATAAGAAAGAAATACTCTTCAGGGTTTTAACTTCTAATTTAGATATCCAAATATCTTCTAAATTCCAATTGTTGATTTTTGACAATTATGAATTACTTATTTATAACAATTTTATAAATTGTTTCAATTTCTGTTAAAGAATATTTTGGTGTAGGAATTGAGTTATTTAATGCTTTTAAATCTGAAATTTTCAACTTAATATCTCTTGAATATAAGCTTAAAAACAACTTAACACATTGTTTATCTT
>JBAXLO010000235.1:0-6760 GCA_037134755.1 Bacteroidota bacterium
TCGCGAAAGCGAAAGTATTAACAATAGCTTTCTTATTAATATTAGATGTATAAATAATTTGCCCGAAAAGGTTTAATATCTCTAATCTTTGTTCTTTATCCGAGTTAGTTTCGATAGTAAGATTATCTTTGGTGGGGTTAGGATAAATTAACATATTGTTTTCAGTAGTTTTTTCGTCTACTCCACCTATTGTGTAAAAGTTTACGCATCCACTAATGGTATCTAAAATTGTATTAACAGTTGTAAGATGCAACGAATTTATAATACCTCCAGCTACTGTCGTAAAAATTGACGTTGCCATAGTTATCGCAATAGTAAGTTGAGATACGGATCCTTGATTAACACATGATGAGCCATTGCCAACAGAGTCTGTTTTTATAATTCCTATTTGAGGATTTTTTGTTGAAGGACTTTTAGTTACATACATTATTACAGGCCCATTGCCTACAATCATAAATCCTTTATCTTCGGCTTCAACAACATCTGTAGCATATCCTGACAAAGATTTTGTCCATAAGAATGACCCTGCATTATTAATTTTCATCAATACTGATGATGCAAATGGTGCATACTCTTTATGTAAGACAAATACATAGCAACTGTCAGAGGTGTTGCAAAACTTTGATAAAGTTACAAACGGTGGAAATGCTCCTCCCATATTAAGTACATTACTCCATAGAATATTTCCTGTAAAATCGGTTTTCAATATAATTGTTTTATTTTCATATTCATTTACTAAATAGCATAGCAATCCATTAGGCGTTACAGTAACATCAATACCTGTTATAAAATAGGAGGCAGTTTTCGACCAGTTAATTGTTCCTACTGTATTTAAATTCATTAAATATGGCTTTGAATAATATAGTCCGTTATAATAAGATGCATAAGTACTATCACTTACATATCCGGTTAAGATGTAGCTACTATCGGGCATTTGTTTTATTGTATTGGCACCATTATAAGTAAGACCTCCGGCATAAGTATTACCCCAAATCAAGTTACCTGACGAATCTAGTTTAACTACTGCAATTCTGCTTGATGTAGGAGTAAGCTGCGTATTACCCGAAAGAATATAACCATTATCGTTTGTTTGTTGCACCGTATATGCACAATCATTATAGCCCATATCAATATCTTTTGACCAGATGGTATCTCCTGAAGCATTTATTTTAACACATAAAATATCATTAGATAAATTGGTGGAATTATAGATACTTCCAGCTATTACAAAGCATGAATCATTGCTTTTGATAATACTATACAAAACGCTTTGGGCGCCTAATGTTTTGCTCCATACTATATTTCCTATAGTATCCATCTTTATTAATAAGGAATTATTGTTATGTTCGCCAACCATTATATAACTATGGTCAGAGGTAATAGCTATTGAATATGCCTGCACTGAATCTGTATTTGAATAAAATACTTTCGAAAAAGTGTGTGTCTGTGCATTGACAAAACTTATTACAAAAATTGCAACAACAAGAACTATGTATTTTTTTAAGCTAACTCTTTGTATTTCATTCATAATTTATCATTCTTTTACAAACCTCCTAACCACTATTTCCTTAATTGAGCTTAGTTTTATAATATAAACCCCATTTGCGAAAGCAGAAGTATTAACTGTAGCTTTCTTATTAATAATATTATTATATACGCTTTGCCCTAAAAGGTTTAATATCTCTAGCCTTTGTTCTACATTGGAGTTTGTTTCTATTGTAAGATTGTCTTTGGTGGGGTTGGGGTAAATATGAAAAGATGTATTAAGTGAATTACTTTCTATCCCAACATTACTATAATGATAATGAATTGAAGTATCGGAACTGCAACCATTAAGTGTTACTTTTGTATAATAATAGCCATTTGATGTAGGATTATAAGTTTGAGCTGTGGCACCATTTATAATACCTGTAGCTACATTGTACCATTGGTTACCAGAAGTTGCACTTGAATGAAGTGTATTTCCTGTTTGAGTAACTGTAGGAGTTGTTGGTATTGGATTAATTATCATTGTTACAGCATTTGAAGTTGCAGGTGAACCTGTTAGGCATGGTGTAGCATTTGATGTCACAACACATTTAATTTTATCACCGTTTGTAAGAGATGAACTACTGTATGTTGAAGCAGTATCACCATTAATAATTGTATCGTTTTTAAACCATTGATATGTTGGAGAACCACCATTTACAGGTGTTGCTGTAAAAGTTATATCAGTCCCTGCGCATACTGAATTTTGATTTGCTACAATACTTACACTGGCATTTAGCAAAGGATAAACTAGCATTTTAAGCTTATTTGAAGTAGCAGGATTGTTAGATAAACAAGTCGTTAAGTTTGAAATTACAATACAAGTAATACTATCGTTATTTGCAGGAGCATAAGTAAAAGTACTGTCGTTTATTCCTTGGTTTATTCCATTTACATTCCATTGATAACTGGGAGAAATTCCACCATTTACAGGTGTAGCAGTATAAGTTACATCCGTGCCTACACAAATAGAATCTGTGCTTTTTGTAATAGTTATACTTACAGGAACACTTAATGTAACCGACACATTAATGGTATCATAACCTATTTGAAATAATCCATTATGAACTATAACTGAGTAAGTACCTGCGGTATTTACATTTATTATTTGTGTAGTATCTCCGGTCGACCATGAGTATTTTGCACCTGTGTAACCTGCATTTAGTGCCAATGAACTACCTTCGCATATAGTAGTATCATTACCTAAGTTGACAGTTATAGCTGAGATACTGCTAAATTCGCATGCACCTATGTCTGGTGCTGTTCCATTTCCATTATAACCTGTACTTCCATAACGGATGTTATTATCAAAGTCATCATCAACTATACCGGTTAATAATTTACCTCCACTTTCAATTACTGAAGGGCTTAAACCGTTAAAATGCAGATATAATGAATCAGTACCGATAGTACTTATAAAGTTAGGAATAGCAGTTGATGTTTTTGATGCACTATCGCGAGGTGCCACAGTGGTTTTAAATAAATATAAGGATTGCACTGTAAAGGTGCCATCGTAATATATCAAGTTATGAGCACTTGGTGTTCCTGAATATAAGAAATTATTATTTGATGTGGCTCCATAAGTACTAAGAGTAGCATCACTTCTACGGTAAGCCGCTGTATATCCTGTACCTTTTGGTATAGATGTATTTATAAATATATTATTGCTTAATGTAACTGTTGCTGTAGTGCCGACATATATTGCAGAACTGCCAAATGGACTACCTGTACTAACAGCATTCAAATAAATAGTATTGTAATATATATTTGAATTGTAATTTATATTCATACCTATTATTGAATTATCAATATTAGATGTCGGTGTTTGAAAATCCCCTATGATATTATTATAGATATTATTACTAGCACTTCCATTAGTAATAGTTATTCCATTAATTGATGGTGTATTTCCTGAAATGCTTAGATCATGAATTTTGTTTTTATAAATTGAGTATTGGTCTGTTGAATTTATAAAAACACCATTAATACTTCCATTTCCGCTTATACTTAAACTTCCAACATCATTATTATATATTAATGAAGTTCCATTTCCATTAATACCATTAATATAATTTGAAGTAGAGCCATCAGTTGAATTTATACTATCATTAGTTATAACATTTTTATAGATATTTCCACTACTTAATATCCCGGTAAATGTACCTCCACCTGTGGTGTTTTTAATATTATTTTTAATCAAATTATTATAGCAATAACTGAAACAACTATTAGTGGATGAATAAGTAGTTAAACAATTTATACCTTTAAAATTTCCTCCTGTTTGAATATTATCCGAAATTTCGTTATTATATATATAACTATAGTATCCTGAATAGGGGCTATATATTGAATTATAAATTCCATTAAAATCATTAGAAGTATTACATATATTATTTTTAATTTGATTATTATTTATTATAATTGAATCTGAAGAACCAGAAGCATTTCCATAATTATAAATACCATAAAACCCACCATTAGAAGTACAAGCTGTGATTAAATTACCTGATATTTTACAAGTATGTTGTAGAGGAATATTTAATATCGCATAATTATATAGATATATAATAGAATTTTGAATTGTACTATGAATAGTAATAGTATTATTTTGAATTAACTCATTATCTCCGGTACAACTAATTCCATATATACCGAAGTTATGGTCAACACCTAAGCCATTATTACTATTTATGATATTATTCGAAATATTTATATTCTTTTGATAGGTTACATATATTCCACCGGCAAAATTAGTTGCAACGCTTGCACCACCATAATTTAAAATACTGTTTGCTGTAATGTTAGTACTTCCCCCAATATCATTACCAATATCATAAATATTAGATGCCCCAATAATTACTATCCCATAATTACAATTCTGAATTATGTTTCCATAAAATATATTATATGAATTAGTCCCAGCATTAGATGCAGGTGTTGAGGCTGTAGTTTGAGTTGTAGCAAGCGTATTCATTACATTAATAGCTCTTGATCCTGCTAATGAAGGAGCTATTGCATCAGCATTATTATTTCTATTTAAGGTAATAACACAATTCTTAATTGTATTATACTGGCAACCATTAGTAGTACTAACTTTAAACATACCATAACCATATTCCATTGTTGCCGGATTAGTTGTGTTTGGATCGTAAAGATCAATACCATTAATGGTAACATAATCTGCTCCTACTAATTGCCAAATACCATCTTGTATTGCCGAAGAAGGAGTAGCTGAACCCGCGTAAGCTATTACTTTGGGATTAGCACCTGTACCACTCTTCTGAAACACGATTGGACTAGTAATTGTACCGGTAGCAGTAAGCGAAAGTATAGTGTCAATAGTTTCAATATAACCTGCTGCAATGTTATAAGTAACACCACCCGTGCCAGCACCATTACCATTTAAATCAGTAATTGCAGCTGCTATTGTAGCATAATCGCCGGGTATAGTTTTTGTGCCACTTATTTGCGCAACTGAGTTTTTTGATAGCAATAAGCTAAATATAATATAAGTAAAAGAAAGTAGAATTATTTTTTTCATACAATAAATCTATAGTTTTTTAAGATTTTAATAGAGTGTAAAAGTAAACATTTATTTAATACAAAATTCTTATGTCTTTACTCCTCCTTTGGAGGGGCAGGTGAGGTCATTCTTTCACAAACTTCCTCACAACAATTTCTTTATCTGAGCTTAGTTTTAAGATGTAAACTCCATTCGCGAAAGCGGAAGTATTAATAGTAGCTTTCTTATTAATACTATTAGTATATATGGTTTGCCCGATAAGGTTAATTATCTCTAGTTTTTGTTCTATATTAAGATTAGTTTCAATTGTTAGATTGTCTTTTGTAGGGTTTGGATAAAGTGAAATGTTATTGTTTATATTATTTTCAAATATTCCAACCGAAGAAAGATTGTTGTATCTTGCTACTGCAAAATCAAAATTTGAACCATTATTTGCTTTCCCTGCAAGAACTACCTTGCCATCAGATTGTAATGTCATTGCATAAGCTAATGAACCATAATTTCCGATAGGAGTTGTAGCCTTACCACCTATGCCAAATGTGTTATCGAGTGTACCGTTAGGATTGTACATTAATAAAGCAAAATCGTAACTAGTATTAACATACGATTCGCCGGCAACCAGAATTTTACCATCCTTTATAAGCATAGCATATCCCATATCATCAGAATTAGCGACATCAGTTACTACTTTACCATTTGTGCCAAAAGTATTATCAAGTGTTCCGTCTGAATTGTATCTTACTAAAGCAAAATCATAATTTGCACCATTGTGCATGTCCCCGGCTACTACTATTTTACCATCTGTTTGAATTGCCACTGCCCTTCCATCATCTGAAGAATTTCCGATAGGAGTTGTAACTTTACCATTTGTGCCAAAGGTACTATCAAGTGTTCCGTTTGAATTGAATCTTGCTAAAGCAAAATCATAATCAGTGCCATTACTGGATGTTCCTGCTGCAACAATCTTTCCATCGGATTGTAAGGCTACTGCATTTATTTTATCCTGAACTGTTCCAATTGATGTAGTATCAATACCATTTGTACCAAAAGTACTATCAAGTACACCGTTAGAATTATATCTTACTAATGCAAATATATCTTTTGGAGGAACATGAGCACTGCCTGCAATTATAATTTTCTCATCAGGTTGTATTACCATTGCATAAGCTTCATTACCATAATCTCCTATATATGTTTTAGCAATGCCGTTTGTACCAAAAGTACTGTCACGAGTTCCATTTGTAGTATATCTTACTACAGCAAAACCATCGGATGTACCATAAAAATATCCGGAAACAAGAATCTTCCCATCATTTTGAAGTGCCATTGCATAAACAAAATCATTGGAACTACCAATTGGAGTAACAGCTTTTCCATTTGTACCAAAAGTACTATCGAGATTGCCATTGCTATTGTACCTTATAACAGAAAAATCAAGATTTACTGTGCCCGCTACAAGAATTTTACCATCAGTTTGTGCTACTACTGCATTTGCCCAACTATCTATATTACCATTGGGAGTAATTACATAGCCATTTGTACCAAAAGTACTATCAATTGTGCCGGGTTGAGCATTTGCAATGTTTAATGTTAAGATTGCAATAATAAGAATGTAGATTTTTTTCATATTGTAAATATTTAGATGTTTAATATTTTAATAAAGTGTAAAATTAAATAAATTTAATAACGCCACAATATTATTTGTTGTTT
>JBAXLO010000236.1:0-6749 GCA_037134755.1 Bacteroidota bacterium
CTTCAACATTTTTGCTGATAAGACCCAGAAGCCTTTTAGTGCCTTCAACATTTTTGCTGATACGACCCAGAAGCCTTTTAGTGCCTTCAACATTTTTGCTGATACGACCCAGAAGCTTTTTGGTGTCTTCAACATTTTAGCTGATACGACCCAGAAGCTTTTTGGTGTCTTCGCTCCGACAGCCGATATATTAAATCAAAATTTTAATAAAATAAGCAATTAAAATAATATCAATTATTGTAATGATATCTTAATCTGTTATTAGACAATATTTATTCCATAATTTAGATATCTTTAATATTATTTATAAAAATAGATAGGGCTAATAACAAATCTTTATAGTAATTTTGGAAACTGATTAAGAACCCTATAATTTGAAAAACTTTTTAGACCAATTAAACGCCGAACAACGCAAAGCCGTTGAGTGTTCCGAAGGTCCTGTGATGGTAATTGCGGGTGCCGGATCGGGCAAAACCCGTGCGCTTACCTACAAAATAGCTTACCTCTTAAGCAAAGGTGTTGACCCTTTTAATATATTGGCGCTAACCTTTACCAATAAGGCTGCTAAAGAGATGAAAGAGCGTGTAATTAACCTCGTTGGCTCAGCCGATGCACGCAACGTATGGATGGGAACTTTCCACTCTGTTTTTGCTCGCATCCTAAGAGTTGAAGCCGAAAAGATTGGTTATCCCACCAACTTCAGCATATATGATACCGACGATACCAAGAGCTTGATAAGAAGTATTATTAAAGAACAAAATCTGGATCCTAAACAGTATGTTCCCGGCTTTGTTTTAAGTCGGATCTCTTCGGCTAAGAGCAGCCTGATTTCGGATATTCAATACAATAATAATGCAGAACTTCTTCTTCAGGACAAAAATGCCGGAAAGCCACTTGTTGGTCGTTTGTTTACCTTATATAATTATCGTTTAAAGAAAGCATCTGCAATGGATTTTGATGATCTATTGTTTAATACAAATGTTTTGCTTAGAGATTTCCCGGATGTATTGTATAAATATCAAAGGAAATTCAACTATATTTTGGTTGATGAGTACCAGGACACCAATTATGCACAATATCTTATTATTAAAAAGCTTGCCGCTAATAACGAAAACATTTGCGTGGTTGGCGATGATGCACAAAGTATTTATGGCTTCCGCGGAGCTAATATTCAAAATATATTAAACTTTAAATCAGATTACCCCGACTTAAAGACATTTAAATTAGAACAAAACTATCGTTCCACAAAAGTGATTGTAAATGCAGCTAACTGTGTTATTGCCAAAAATAAAGACCAAATTTTTAAAGAAATCTGGACTGAGAATGAAGATGGCAATAAGATTAAACTGTTAAAAGCTCAAAATGATAACGAAGAAGGCTCATTGGTAGCTAATTCTATCTTCGAAAACAAGATGAATAACCAATTAGCTAACGATGCCTTTGCTATTCTTTACCGTACCAATGCCCAATCCAGATCGATGGAAGAAGCGTTGCGAAAGCTTAATATTCCTTATCGTATCTATGGTGGTTTAAGCTTTTATAAACGTAAAGAAATAAAAGACCTTATTGCATATTTTCGTATCTGTATCAATCAGAATGACGAGGAGGCGTTGATGAGGGTTATTAACTACCCAGCCAGAGGAATAGGACAGACTTCTCTCGACAGGCTTCGTATTGCCGCCGACGAAAGTGGCAGAAGTTTGTGGCGGGTTATGGAAGCATTGGAGTTCTTTAAGATTGATATTAACCAGGGCACAAAGAATAAGATAGCTGACTTTATTGCAATGATTAAAAGTTTCAGCATCCAGATAAAGACTCAGAATGCATACGAAATTGCTAAAAAGATAGCTATTACTACCGGTATAATGAAAACGCTTAACGAAGATGATACTCCCGAAGGTATTAGCAGACTGGAGAATATTGAGGAGCTGTTGAATGCTGTTAAAGACTTTACTGAATCAGAACAATATAATCCTGAAATAATAGAAACCGGGGAACTTAGTATAAGAACGCTCGATGAGTTTATGCAGGATGTTGCTCTATTAACGGATGCAGATACTGATGATAAAGATGATACTAATAAAGTTTCGTTAATGACTATACATGCAGCCAAAGGTTTGGAGTTTCCTTATGTGTATGTTGTAGGTTTGGAAGAAAATCTTTTTCCATCTATAATGTCAATAGGTTCAAGAAGTGACCTGGAGGAAGAACGCAGGTTGTTTTATGTAGCAATAACACGTGCCGAACAGAAGTTAACGCTTTCTTATGCTGAAAACAGGTATCGCTGGGGAAACCTGGTGTACTCAGAACCAAGCAGGTTTATTGACGAAATTGATGTTAATTATATTGATTTCCCAATGAAGAACCCTATGTTTAGTAAATTTATTTCAAATGAAAGTACACCGAAAAAAGAATTTAACTTTAATACAGGTTTACCTTTAGATAAAAATAAACTAAAGAAACTTGAAACTGTAAGTGATAATATTATTGGCCAGAGCGAACAAATAGAGTTTGAACTTATTCAAACCGGCTTCGATGTTGAGCATGATAGGTTTGGAAGAGGTAAAGTACTCCAGGTTGAAGGGACAGGAGCCAGTAAAAAGGCTACCGTTTTCTTCGAAAATATAGGACAAAAACAATTATTACTTAAATTTGCGAAACTAAGAGTTATCAAATAGGAAATAAATGATTACATTTGCAAACTATTTATTGAGATAGTTTTAGAAGTAATCCCATTTAACATTTAGTATTACTTAAGTAACAAAGCACATTATAGCTATCTGAATTATAATATTTAAATTAAATAAAGAATAATTCAATTTACATTGGAATTATGGAATACAACACAACAAGAGGCAGGTTAATTATCCCGGAATACGGCAGAAACGTTCAAAAAATGATTGAAGCTGCAATAAAAGAACCAGACAGGGAACAACGCAACAAATTAGCAAGAGTTATTATTAAAGTGATGGGTCAGATAAACCCCCACTTAAGAGATATAGCAGATTTCAACCATAAACTTTGGGATCATCTATTTATTATTTCTGAATTTAAACTAGATGTAGAATCACCTTATCCGATACCTACGTCTCAGATACTAGATGTAAAACCTGAGAAACTATTGTACAAAACAAAAAAGTTCAAGTACATGCATTATGGTAGGAACATTGAGATGATAATAGAGAAAATAGCAACTCTTGAGGATGGACCTATAAGAACAAGGCTTTCGGAAGGGATAGCTCACCACATGAAAAAGAGTTACCTCAACTGGAACAGAGAATCAGTGCACGATGACCTTATATTAGAACATTTGGAAATAATGTCGAAAGGGAGGATAAAGCTTGATCCTGAATTTAGATTTCGTAATACAAATGATATTCTGGATAAACTAAAGAAACCTTCTGCTGCTGCTGTATCAAGAGATAATGCTAGAGGATCAAACAGAGGCTCTAATCAGAGGAGATATCCTAAGAGGTAAATAATATTAATTTCAAATACATACTTAATGGGTTCATTTGAAATAACCGGTGGCAAACAATTACATGGGGAGATTACACCTCAGGGAGCCAAAAATGAAGCATTACAAGTTATTTGTGCTGTACTGCTTACCGACGAAAAAGTATGCATAAGTAATATTCCAAATATTCTTGATGTAAATAAACTCATAGAACTACTCTCAGAAATGGGAGTAAAAGTTGAGAAGACAGGCAAAGAAGAATACACCTTTCAAGCCGATTGTGTTAATCTTGGATATCTTAAAAGTGATGCGTTTAAAAAGAAAGCCGGTTCGTTAAGAGGATCGGTGATGATAGTAGGGCCATTGCTTGCCCGCTATGGTAAAGCATATCTACCTCAACCAGGCGGCGATAAAATTGGCCGCAGAAGGTTGGATACTCATTTTATAGGCTTCGAGAAACTAGGTGCAAAGATTAATAATGATCATAATCATAGTTTCTTCGAAATTGATGCTTCCCATTTAGAAGGTTGTTATATGCTTTTAGATGAAGCTTCAGTTACAGGTACTGCTAACATACTAATGGCTGCGGTTAGAGCCAAAGGTAAAACAACTATCTTTAATGCAGCTTGCGAACCTTATGTTTTGCAACTTTGTAACATGCTTAATAGTATGGGTGCAAAGATTACTGGTGTAGGTTCTAACTTGCTTAATATAGAAGGTGTGGATAGTCTGCATGGATGTAAACATACCTTGCTTCCTGATATGATTGAAGTAGGTAGTTTTATTGGTTTAGCTGCTATGACTAAATCTGAACTAACTATTAAGAATGTAAACTTTCAGCATTTAGGTATTATTCCAGAAGTCTTTCAAAGACTAGGAATAAAGATTGAAATGAAAGGTAATGATATATTAATCCCTCAGAACGATCATTACGAAGTTGAACGCTTTATGGATGGTTCTATTATGACAATTTCTGATGCACCATGGCCAGGTTTCACTCCTGACCTTATAAGTATCGCTCTTGTAGTTGCTATACAAGCAAAAGGAAGTGTGTTGATTCACCAAAAGATGTTTGAAAGTCGTTTGTTCTTTGTTGATAAACTTATAGATATGGGTGCTCAGATTATCCTTTGTGATCCACACCGTGCTACTGTTATAGGTCTTGATCATCAATATCCGCTTAGAGGTATTGAGATGATTTCTCCAGATATCAGAGCAGGTGTAGCTTTACTTATTGCAGCTTTATCAGCACAAGGGAAGAGCGTTATACATAATATAGAACAAATAGACAGGGGTTATCAAAATATTGATGAACGTTTATTAAAATTGGGAGCAGAAATAAAGAGAATAAACTAGTAAAAGTATCGGATTTTAGCATTTGTTTAAAGGCTTATTATCCAAAGCATCATTGTTTTTCTAATCTTAAACTTTGTTAAATAATGACTTCTTTTACAAAATAAACGCTTCTTTAAATTTTACCATTGATATTAATTATAATTTTGCACTTTAATAAAATCGAACAGTGATGAAATGGATAGTTCTGGGAATAGGTATTATATTTGAAGTTTTAGGTACTGTTTGTATGGAAAAAGCTGATGGTTTTACAAAATTAATACCCTCTATTCTTGTTTTTGTTTTCTATGGAATAAGTCTGGCAGCTTTGGTTATGGTATTAAAAAAGATGGAAGTGAGCATTGCGTATGCAATATGGGCAAGTGCCGGAACAGCATTGATTGCGATAATTGGTATTATTTGGTATCATGAATCTCTTTCAATTTCGAAAGTTGTTTCAATCACTTTAATAATATTAGGTATTCTTGGACTCGAACTTTTTGATTAATTTTATTTTTAAATTATGAATATATTTCTTACCGGTTCTACAGGCTTTTTAGGTGGCGAGTTGCTCGTTAACTTGGCAAAGCGTAAGGACGTAGACAAAATCTATTGCCTTATCAGAGCACTGTCGGAGGCGGATGCTACACATAGAATTGAACACATTTTTGATCTTCATGGGGATGATTATGATAGGACTAAGATTATTCCTATTTTAGGAAATCTGTTTGATGACAAGCTTACCGAATCTCTAAAATCAAATAAAAATCTTGATAGTATTGATGTAATTATGCACTCTGCTGCTAATACATCTTTCTCCAGAATATATGATGATCTTGTTGTTAGAGCTAACATTGGCGGTTTACAAAAGATTTTAGAATGGGCTAAAGATCTATCGCATTTAAGCACTTTTCTATATGTTGGTACCGCTACTATTTGTGGCAAAGATATTAAGAACCGTTTGATATTTGAAGACGAATCTCCTAATCTAAATGCTAATCATCTTGTAAAATACACTTTTACTAAGATGCATGGCGAGCTATTGCTTCGTCAATATTTACCTGAAGATAAGATATTAATTGCACGTCCATCAATTATTATGGGTGATAGCAGACCTTGGATTCCCAGATCTCCGGTTATTCTTTGGGCTTTGGCTACTATTAATCTTATGCGTTTGGTTCCTATACATCCTCATTATCCATTAGATATTATCTCTGTTGATTATGCTTCTGATGCTATTGTGCAGCTTTTGTTTGCTCGACGCAATCATCACGTTTATCATATTTCTTCGGGCAAAGATTCTGCAACTACGCCTTTTAAAGTAACTAAAACTATTGAAGCCAACTTCCCTGACAGGCCTCCTTTTCATTTTCTAAACAAAACAATGATTGGGCAAATGAAGAACTGGGCTAAGGATAGGCTTCAGCCGGGTAGCGAGTTGTATAATTATCAAGAGTATCTTGATTACTGGACTAATAGTTTTAAGGATAATGGGAAGTTGCGTATATTGCTTTATGCTATTGAGTCTTATTTTGAGTTTATTGAATTGGGTCATGTGTTTGATAATACAAGACTGCTCGAAGATGTAAAAATAGCAAAATCAGTACCTGCTGAATCATATATTGTCAACTCTTTAGATTTTCTCGAAAAAATAGATGTCTTCGAGGGGGCTATTGATCCCTGATGCATCTATAGCAAATTTCATTTCTTACTTTTTAAACATCAAGATAACTAATGTTAGTTGTTTCCATTGATTGAGCATTTGTTATTAGTAATAAATAACAATAACTTGCTTATGGGATTCTTGAATTCATATGCTAAAATATTATATCGTTTTTAATTGATTGATTTGTTATTTATTATATGTGTAAACAGAACATTATTATCATGTAAAATATCTTTTCCGCCATATGGCCGAAAAATTCCGCCATATGGCCGAAAAGTTCTGCCATATGGCCGA
>JBAXLO010000237.1:0-6735 GCA_037134755.1 Bacteroidota bacterium
CTATGCTAAATGTCCCTTAATACTTCGGTCGATGAGCGGAGCCGAAGCGTTATATTTTCCTGCTTCTCTTTCTATGTGTTGCTGTAAATTTTGCTTTTACCATATCAAGTGGCAAAGGAAATCCTGCCATTAAAAAGGTGGCTTTATCCACACCAAGCGCACTCCCATTAAAACTTACTATTGCATTTCCAGGTACAGTTGGAGCATCTTCAGGTATTTCAATTGATAATGTTTCAGCCCTCCATAATCTGAAAGGCTCACTTCCAAAATTTTGAGCTTTAACTATTGAACTTTTAGTAGTTTTTAGTTTACTAATATTTACGATTGGATTAGTTGGTTTTTCAATTAATTCTTGATTATTATAAAGATAACCAGGAGCATGAACATTACCATGTAATATATAAATAGGAAAATATTCAGGAATACGTTCAGGAGTTTTGTTATAGATTACTAAATAGGAGCCATAATTAGATATTAGACAAGCTTGAGCATCATCTATAATTTCCACAAGTTTTTTACGATCAGTATAAATTGCAACAAACTGTTTGATTTTTGCTTTCAAAGGGTTTCTAACATCTTCTAATAATGAACTTATCATTGGTAAAACTGACACAACCTCTGGTTTTGTTTTAGCTGTTACCAACATCTCTTCCATAGTTGTCAATAGTTTTGATTGTGTAAAATGACTATAATCACTTGTTTTATCTAAGTTTAAAGAAACAAGTATTGCTTTATTATGTGGAACTGCAGTTTTTACAGCCATTTTTACATCATCCAGACGAACAGTAAAAGTGCCTCTCATTTGATTAAAGATAACCACTAAGGCACCTCTTTCTGACAAATCTACATTTTTGCCTAATACTGCATTTCTTAAAGTACTAAACGCACCACTCGAACTATCTATTATTTCCTGAATTGCCAATGTAATAGGCAATTGTCTGTTAGCAAGATCGTGTTCTAACAAAAATTCTATTCCCAATTCGAGTGGAAACAACTCAAAATCTAATACCGAAGTATGAATTTTTTTAAGTTCTGATTTAACATCCTTAGCAATTGGCATGGTTTAATTAATTTATTTTTTATGAATTTTAGATATTATTATGCTTCTTTTTAATGTATTTATTTTTTGGTAAAATTATCATAACTTATTGAATTATCAGCGTTAAATAATCATAATAATGCTAGCAAATTAATTAAGCAGAATTTCAAAAATAAAAAATTGTTTAAATTCCAGTTTATGTTTTTTAAATAACAGTTATTAAGATGAATGTATAAAATAATAGTGTAAATATTCTTGTTTAATTATACGTTTATTCCATTTTTCTGAGCTAAATAAAAAGTGTATATGTACCACCAAAAATTTTCGTGGTACAAATACATTTGTATATTTCGTACTTATTTTTTAAAAAAAGGCAAATACAAATATATTTGTACAGAAAATTTTTTATGAGGTACCAAATACAAAAATATATGCACCACAAAATTTTTTGGTGGTGCATATACAAATAGTTTTTGTACATATTTTTTTTGAGTTGGTATAAATACAAATGTATTTGCACCTATTTTTTTTTGACACATACTAAATACATTTGTATATGGTAAAAAAAAATATCTATTAGCATAAATACAAAAATATATGGTAGTCCAAATTTTTTGGATGTACATATATAAAAAATATTTACATTTAATATTCTTCTATGTGCTTATAAACATACATATTAAGTGTATATTTTTAAATACGTTTGTAGAAAACTAAAATTATAATGTTAAAATAAATTGAAGATACTATATATATATTGTATCTTTGTTGAAAATTTATAAATTTTAAATATAATATATATGAAAGGGAAAAATATTTTCACAAAAGTTGAAGTTGAAAAGATTAAAGATTTAATCAAAATGAAATTAGATGCTTCTCCAGACAAACAAAAAGGAATACGAAATAAAATTAGAAATATTGGATTCTATTATTCCGACTTTTCAAATGACAAAAAAGGTTATACTGTTACTGATTTTGACAATTTAATTAAATCTGGATCTATTAAAATTATTTAATTATGGATTTCAACAATTTAGAACAAATCAAACAAGAAGGATTTTTAGGATTTAAATCTTTAGAGGATTTAATTCAATCAACTGATGAAATCCCAAAAGTTAGAGGTATTTATTTTATAATATTTCTTAATGAAGATAAACCAAACTTCTTAGAAATAGGTGCTGATGGTTTTTTTAAAGGGAAAGATCCAAATGTTACTATTGAAAAGTTAAATCAGAAATGGGTTAATAAAACAAAAGTTATATATATAGGGAAAGCTGGTGGTGAAGACAGTAAAGCAACATTAAAATCTCGTTTGAATCAATATTTAAAATTCGGACAAGGTAAAAACATTGGACATTATGGAGGACGACTTATTTGGCAGATTGAAAACCATAAAGAATTACTCATTTGCTGGAAACCATTACCTAATGATAGTCCAAGAAGTATTGAATATAACCTTATACAAGATTTTATTTCAAATTTCGGCAAACGTCCATTTGCTAATTTAACTGATTAATGTGAATTCTAAATTAAAATTTATAAAATGGAAGCTGAAGAAATTAACAAAATTATAAAAGTAATTGATGATGAATTAATCAATAACAATAAAGAATATTTATTACTTAGTCAAGCTAATAATTTATTAGTTGATAAAGATATATTTACAATACAACAAAAACTTGATAAATCTCTTAAGAAAATTTTAGAAGAAAATAAAATTCCACATGCCTATCAGACAGAAAAAGCACCTAAACAATGGCGGATTCCTAAATCAGATAAAGGTAAATTAAGAAAAGTTAAAAAGAAAACTTCAAAAGTAATAGAAAAGAATGACGTAATTTGTCCTTATTGCAAAAATATAGCAAGTGTACCAAAAGAATTATTAAATGAACATTTTTTCTTATGTCCAATATGTAAAAAACAATTTAAGAATACATTAAATAAACATATTGGATCTATACCATATTCAAAAAGTTATATTAATAATAATATAAATGCAAAAAGTGATAGTGTTTTTTCAAAAAAATATTGGGATTATGAATTTAAAAAGAATCCAGACCATAAAATTTATACCATTATAATAGTTATTATATTTGTCTTATATATTTTAGGGACAATATTTCATAACCCAGAAAGAGAAGATCGTGAATATAAAGAAACTCAAAAAGATCTTTATAGATATGAAAAAGAAAAACAAGCAACAGATGAACATTTTAATAATCTAAAAGAAGAAGCTAAAAAAGAAGTCGACAAAGAAGACGAATCAAAATAACCTCATTAGTTTTAAATGTTTAAATTGCTACAAGTTAAAATTAAGATTAAACACAAAACAAAAGGGCTTCAGCCCTGACAAATTCTGTAAAGACGCAATTAATTGCGTCTCTACAATTCATTTATCGTTAAAATCTGGTATAAATGCCAGGGTTAATACATAAAGAAATAATGATGTTAATAAATCCTTTTCAGTTTAATCTATTTTTAATGAATTCAAACATTTTTCGAAATAATTTAATTGCTCATCCGTAAAGTCAAGATGAGTAACAAATCTTACTAAATGTTTTCCAAAAGTAACACATAGAATATTCATTTCAGCCATTTTACTTACATAATCAATTGCAAGAAGATTATCGGGCAATTCAAAAATTACAATATTAGTTTCGATAGGATACACCTTATTAACAAAGCTTTTATCAGCAAGCATCCCTCCTATTGCTTTGGCTCTGATATGATCTTCTTTTAATCTTTCGATATTATTATCCAAAGCATAAATACCTGCTGCTGCAAGATAACCGGCTTGTCGCCAACCTCCACCCATTACTTTTTTAAAACGTTTAGCTTGTTGTATAGTTTCTTTAGTACCTAATAGCAAAGAACCTACCGGACAGCCTAAACCTTTAGATAAACAAATAGATATGGTATCAAATATCTTTCCATAATCGTTAGGACTTTCCTTAGTTTCAACAAGAGCATTAAAAAGTCTTGCCCCATCAAGATGCAGTTTTAGATTCTTTTGCACACATAAATCTTTTATTTTATGTATTTCATTAATATCATAAATACTTCCACCACCTTTATTAACAGTATTCTCTAAAGAAACCAATTTAGTTAATGGCTGATGAATATCATTAGGATTATTTATAACTTCCGAAACCTGCTTAGCAGTAATTCTACCATTATCACCATTAAGTAATTTAACGGACGAAAAAGCATTAAGAGCAATTCCACCACCCTCATACAAATAAATATGCGAAAGACTATCGCATATAACTTCACTCCCGGGCTGGCAATGAATACGTATAGCAATTTGATTAGTCATAGTGCCTGAAGTACAAAACAAAGCAGCTTCCATACCAAACAATGCAGCTATTTTATTTTCGAGAGCAATAACCGTAGGATCATCTCCAAAAACATCGTCACCAACTTCAGCATTCATCATAACCTTCAGCATTTCTGCAGATGGTTTAGTTACAGTATCACTTCTAAGATCAATTTTTAAATCTTTCATTATATTATTTTTAAACAAATTTGATTACTTTTTACTTGCTTTGGCTAAAGGATTAAAATCCAAACAAAGTTGAATCCAATAGGCTAAATCTTCATCCATATCAAGTGCATTAAGATCTAAAAACACATAGCCTTTTAAAGGTTTGCCGGTAAAATCCATTTCACTACAACCTTTCTTTAAGAGTGCTTCTGCATAATTATCAGTACCAATACGTGCCATAAGTTTATCTTTTACAACGCCTGCAAGCATTTTGTTATTTACAAGATAACAAAGTCCACCCATCATTTTCTTTTCCTCAAAAGCTATTCTCTTTTCTTTAAGAATAAACCGAACTCTATCAGCTAAAAATTCATTGTAAGCCATAATTATTTTTTAAAAAGATTTCTATATATATATATATTTAGCCTCCACAATCACAATCATTATTCTCACAATCTATCTTTAAACCTTTTGCAGGATTTTTAAATTCATTAATCCTTTTCTTAAGCATCTTGGTTTCTACTTCAGTAAGTTTTATAGAGGTAATTATTTTATTTATCTCTGCAATAATTTTCTGACTATTGTAATTATAACAGTTTCCATGTGTAATATCATTAATGATGTTTACTTTTAGTTTATTAAGTTCAGGTTCGAATTCTTTATCAGAAATAAGTGCATTTTGTATCTTTTTTAAAGTATTCAACTCAATATCGTCACCTAACAAACTGACACCACTATAATCACTTGTTTGCTCAATCCATGCAGGAAAGAAATCTTCTCCATAAACTGAAAATAAGATTTCAAAAAAATCATCATCACTTTTTTCAGGAGTAGATTCTGCAAGATCTATAAAGATAGATAAATTAGGAGATACTATTACAGCAGTCCCCTCATATCCGGCAAAACTAATACCGGGTACAATAGTATCCAACAAATCATAATCCAAACTCCAATCTTCAGTTGATTGAACTTTAACTTCTAAACTATCGGCTAAACTACCACTTATTTCAATTATCTTTTGATATACCCTATGCAGATCATGTGCAGTTTTTATATTTTCAAAACCTTTAAGATAATCATTTATCTGATTAATTTGATTTTTATTAAAATATGTTTCAAGTTTATTTTGTTCCTGAGCATTTGCCGAACTAAAAGCAAAACTGATATAAAGCAATATTATAATTAAGATCCTTTTCATTTTTTTAATATTATTAAAGCGTTAGCAACAGATCTTTCTCCAGTTTTATCACTTGGCAAATTTACAACTCCTTTTTCTTTTGTCCAAATTGTAGTTGAACCACCACCATCTAAATTAATTGCATCAACACAACCTAAGCTTAAGAGAAACTTTTGAACTTCAAAAAGACTCATTCCTTCAGCATTTACTGATCTACCATCAATAGCTATAAAAATCACTGAATGTTTAGTATCACATAGACAAGTTCTGGGATGTCGTAAAGCTGTAAAACTCATATTAGGTAGTATCTGAGCTCTTGAATTATAAATAAGCAAAGGACCTGTTACCATAACAGCTGTTTCTAACTTTGATTCTTTATAAAACGTATCAGATTTAGCCGGTTCAATTTCTAGTTTATTATCTTTATTTAATACAATAGCCCCATTAGTTAAGCTATCCGGTTTAGCCCATTTCATAGAAGTTGGCTTTGTATAACTAATAACTGAATCATTTATTTCAAAATAACTAACACTTCCTCCTTTATCCTCATCAAAAAAGCTCCCATTTATAGCTATTAAAGCATTATATCTTTCACCAATAGTGCTTGTTTTTATTAATTCTGGTTCACTATGACCAATACTTAGAGTATATGATTTCAAAGACTCATAAGATATCGTAATCATGTATATTTCTTGTTTGCTATTATATAAAGTGTCGGTTTTAATTTCAATAACATGAATTGTATCTTTTACATAATCACTTTCTTGATGAATCTGTTGACTTACTACATAAAAGTAATTAATAAATAAAAACACAACAGTAAGAAAGAATTTTAAAGATCTCTTTTCTGTCTTTTTCATTTCAAATAAGTAATATTTATTAAGAAAAGAAATGCTATTTCGTATTATTAGAAACACTTGCTTCTTTTTGTACACCAATTTTAATCCATAAATTTTCGGGTTTAACACCAAAAGTATTACTTAAGGTGGGTTCTAAAAATTGAATTTTATTTAAAATATTTCAAAGGATATAAGA
>JBAXLO010000238.1:0-6691 GCA_037134755.1 Bacteroidota bacterium
ATCTTAATCCAACATTAAGAAATTCTTATAATAATATTCTTCTTGTTTCTTTTGTTGTTCAATTTCCTCGGGTGTTTGGATAATTATCTCTTCGTTATTCTTATCTTTCTCTAATTGCAAAAGGCGTTCGGAGTAATCAATAGATTCGTATAAGATATCATAATTAACTGCCTCGGTATTGCTAGCTTCGATAAGCGTCCATAAAGGTTCAAGAGATTTCACACGATTGTTATAATAATCAACCCCTCTCAAACGGAAGAACTGCCAACCACATCTCTCTAAAACTTTCTGTTTGTTAAGGTTCTTCTTAAAGTATTCTGCCCCCTGCCATTTGTCGCCATCACATTCAACTGCTATCTTCACACCATTATCCAACACTGCTACCAAATCAATAACATACTTTCCTCTAGCAACTTCATAAGCAGGCACTACATTATAACCTTGTGCAATAATATCGTTAAACACATCAACCTGGAAATTACTATGGAAATGTTCGGGTAGTTTGGTGTAAGTCTTTTCAATTATATTCTGCAAAGGAATTGCTTTTGATTTATAATTAAGAAAATGATCGAGAACTTTATATCTAAGATCATTAGTATTGCGTAAATCATTCAATTCAACTGAATGGAACAACCAAATCTGATCTTTAGCTCTACTTACGGCAACATTAAATCTTCGTTCATCTTCAGCTCTGGTAAGTGCCGAACGTTTATGATTAGGTGCAGTAATTAAACTTAAGAAAATAATATCGCGTTCATCTCCCTGGAAACTTGCAGAGTTGCCACAAATAATCTTACGATTGTAAAATTCTAACTCCCCTATTGTCTTTAATAAAATACTTTCTATCAAAGCCCCTTGACTATTCCCCTGCAAACAGATAACACCAAAGGTTTTATCTTTATAATAATCTGATTTTATTAATTCACTTATCGTGAAAGCAATTCTATCGGCTTCGGCAGGATTAATAATATGCTGACCTTTATTCTCAACAAAACCATCATCACAAAACACATTCTTTAAAGGCTCTAAACGATTTTCGGAATATTGTCTTAAAGGATACAATCCTTTTCCATCAGGTTGATAAAAATATTTATTTGAAAACTCAATAATCTCAGGCATACATCTAAAATGCTCTCGCAATACAGTAATACCATCGCAAAAACGTTTGCCAAGATCAAAGAAACTAAACTCAGTACCAAAGAATTCATTAAAAGGAATCCCTTGTAAATGTCTTTTAATATGAGGCTGCATAATGTTAGCATCCACACCAACATATTCAGGAGAAGTCTGTTTATCATCTCCTACAATAATAATATTTTTAGAGATATAAAGCAGAAAGATAGCATCAGGGCCCAACTGACTGGCTTCATCAATAATCACATAATCGTACATCCCTTTAACAGGTTGTATCGTTTCAGCAACCTTATACAAAGGCATGATCCAGCATGGAACCGAATCCTTGCATTTATCCATTTGCTGTTGAGCAATCTTACGGAAACGTAAAGCACGTTTGCCAATTCCTCTTTTGCCAATCTTTTTAACAGCCTGAACCCAAGCTTCCAAATGTTTTCGCAGAGCTTTGTTCTCTGTCAGGCTTTCTAATACATGTAACCACGACTTTTGAGAAGCCAATAGCTCAATAATCTTTTCTTCTTCTATTTCAAGTTCAAATACTCTACGTATGAGTTCATTCTCTTTGCTCTCGTTTACCAATAAACTAAATTCTAATTTAGTATGTTTAAAACAAATAGCTTTCTCAATAAGATCTTTATGAGTATAATCAAAAGTATCAGTTATAATTTCTTCAATTAAGTATGGAAAATGTTTTTTAAGTTTATCTTCTTGTAAAATAAAATGATTGTAGGATGTTCTAGTATTTGCAATTTCATCTAATTCAGCTATCAGTCGTTGATATCTTACTGAATCGAGATCATTTAATGACTCAATTAAATTAATAGTAAGGGGGTGCAAATCAGGAGTGGTTGAGAGATACTTAATTGTATTAGCAATATTCTCACCCATCTTCTTATTATTCCCTAACTTCAGGCTATAATTAATTGAATTAATAAGAGTATTTGTCTCTATAATATTAAAAGAAGCTATTTTAATTGAATACACAATCTCGATTTCACCTTTAATATTTTTGGCATTTCCTAGTAAAGTCATAAGCCCAACTGCCGACTCGTACATTTGTTTTATATATACAAAGCTTTCGCTATAACTATTGAAGACATGTGTAATATCCCACATCTTAAATAACTCGGCAAAGACTTGTTTGAATTGCAAATCTTTTATCACCATTTGAAACTCCTCAGAAGTATCGCAATTTACTCCATTAACTTTTACTGTATCAACAAAAGAAATTTTCTTTTTGATAAGCTCAGGAAGGAATGCTTTCTTCAATAAAAAGGCAGGTCCTGATAATGGATTGCCTTCATTTAAAAACTCTAATAAAGCAACAGCCTCGGTTTTAAGTTGAATAATACTTTTATCAGCAGGATATTTTATTTCAATATTCCTATCAAAGTTAATAAGCTCTTCTTCATTAATGCCTTTTAATAACTCGTTAGTTTGTTGAATTCTTTGAGTCCAGATAAAGGAGTTATATCTTAAATAATCTTCAAACAATTTAGATTTAAAAGGTAATTGTAAACTTTCAATCTCTTCAAGAATATTCTTAAAATCATTAAGTCTAGCCATTAAAGAAGGGAGACTTATTCTATTTAAGTTAATATTTAATGATTGATATTCATTATCCAAATCTAAATTGTCAATGTAATACTTATAATCTATTAATTCATTTGGAGAAACGATATATTCTTTATTCGGTAATTTATGATTTACAGTATCAATATCTAAGTTCTTATACTTATCATTCAGCTTAATAAACTCAAAGATATCCGGTATTAGTATAATATCATTCAAATCTTTTATTTCATCTTTAAACCAATGAAATTCTTTATCATCCTTCTCAAGTAACTCAGCAATCTCAGTTAAAGTTCCTTTATAAAATTCATTCAATATGCGTTCACCCATTGAATGCTCTTTCATCTTAAGCAACTCTTCGTTAGTAGTTTTCTTTTCTTCTATTAAATTCTTAAGGTCTAAACTATATTTTGCAATGTTATATTTATATTCATTTAGATTTCCTTTGGTTAGCTCTTCAATAATTGAATTAACACTCAATTGTAAATCATGAATAGATGAGCTATCACTACTTAATAAATTCACCGTAAGGTTACGAAATTCTTCAGGAAGTTTATCTTTAAGAACCTCTAAAGCACGTTTTGTATATGCAGTTACCAGAACCTTATTGCCATTAGCAAGCAAATGACAAATAAGATTAGCAATTGTATGAGACTTACCTGTTCCTGGAGGACCTTGAACCAAGACTTTACTATTTACTCTAGCCTTTTCAATAATCTCAATCTGTTCGTCATTATATTTCTTAGGAAAATATACAGTATTATCGACTTCAGTCTTAATAGTATAATCAACAATTGCATTAGTAAACTCTCTGGGATTGTATTCTAACTCAATCAAATCATTTATAGCAGGGATATCTATATCAATTTCTTCTAACGTTAAGTCTTCAATTATCTTTTCGTAAAGTGCTGTAAAACTTCTAGTATTACGTTTCCTTAGAATTAGTGCCGGAGAAAAAGAAATAATAGGTTTTGAAGGAACTTTTTTAGAAACTTCTATTTCGTCATGGAAGAAACTATCAGGTCGTAATCTTGCAGCCATCTCTTGCAGAACTTCCTTTAATTGCACATCAAATAAACCATCGGCCAAATCATTTTCAACCAAAAATGCTTTAGCTAACTTTTCAATCTCAATTAAATTAGTTGAATCAAATTGATCAAACAAATCCATGATAGCATCTGTTTCTATTTGAATTTCGTTATCCAAACTTGGATTAACAATTAAACTTGAGGAGTTTTCGAGTACATCAAAAACAATCTCGGCATTTGAAGTCAAAAGGTGACGACAAATAATTGGAGCATGAGCAGTTTCTTTAAAATATAATAAACCAATGCCCATTACAAGTTCAAACTCTTCTCCAAATTGCTTTGATTTGTTATGCATAGAGAACAATTGCTTGTAAGTAGCATAGAGACTGCTATACTTTTTATGTAGTTCCTTATAATTCTTTAAATCAGTTTTGTATTTACCAAACTCATTCTCCCATCTATTGGTAACATAATCTTCAAACTCATCAATAACTTCAGGAAATTCAGCTAATAAAATAGTAAGCTCATAATCCCATGTATTTACTTTTTCAACGCTTTCAGCTTCTTCTTCAATTTCAAAATCTAAATCTAATTCTCCATCTTCTAATGTAATTTCATCTAAATTAATTCCTTCTTTTAAATTATCTTCGATTCCTTCATCTTCTACTATTACACTCTCTATCTCAGGTTCAACTTTTAAATCTTCAATAATTATTTCTTCATTTATAACATCCTCTATATTTTCCTCTAAAGAAAAAGAATCAAAGGCATTCAACTCATCTGTTATATCTTCTATAACAATTTCATGAATTTCTTCTTCTTCTACCTCTTCAGGTTCAATATAATTTTCATTTAACACCATTAATGAATCATATAAAACAGGGAGACCTGTTTCATTAAGCAGACTTTCTTTAACTATCCACTTATTAAGATTATCACTAAAATTGAGAATTGGATAAACAGGTGCAGCAGGCTCCTGAGGTTTAACTATCTTTATCCAATAATCAGCATCATTGCTAAAACCTTTATTTGTGACACACTCAAATTCCTCGTATTTAGGAAAATCAGCAAACCAAAGTATTTCGGGATATTGACTAGGTGAGTTCTGAATATCGCGTACAGGATTGCTCCTGATTTTTGAGAATTCTCTAAGATAATTGAATATCTGCAGATACTTATCTCTTTTCATTATGTTTATTATTAAGGCAATTTGTGAGAGAATGCGAAAAGATATGATTCATCGCTCTAAACTTAGAGCATACTAAATAATATCTTTTTACATTGTCGCCTGTAATAATAACCGAAGAACGATTACCCTGAATGGTTTAGATTGAAATTTATTTTTATTCATTTATTGAATTTCTAGACAACAAAAGTAGTTATAATAACTAACAAAAACGTTTTATTTAGAATAATAATGCTTTTTTATTAAAGTATTTTAATGAATTAATTATTTACCTATACAAAAGCTTGAAAATATAGTGTTTAATATTTCATCATTTGTTATCTCTCCTGTTATTTCTCCTAGATTATGCAAAGCTGTACGAAGATCTATAGCTATTAAATCTCCGCTAAGGTTAATTGCTATGCCTTCTTCAACTGATTTAACTGCTTCGAGTGTTTTTACAAGAGCTTCGTAATGACGAATATTAGAAACCATTGTTTGATCGTTGATATCAGATTTTATTACAGATTTAACTAAACTATCAGTAATTAGATTTATATTCTCTTTTTGCTTAGCTGAAACAAATATAATCTCAAAATCAAACATCTCTTTTAGATGCTTAGGAGAAGCCAGCATCTTATCAGTCTTATTGGCAATAATAATAAAGTGTTTGTCATTATTATTAATATGATGTTCAAAGTCCTTTAAGGACGCTTGGATTTCTTCAAAAGAAGTATTATTAATATCTACTACATATAATATAATAGTAGCTTGTTCTATCTTTTGGTAAGTGCGTTCGATACCTATAACTTCTATTTCATCAACAGAATCTCTTAGTCCGGCAGTATCAATAAAACGGAAAGTGATACCATCAATAGCGATAGTATCTTCAATTGTATCACGAGTAGTTCCTGGTATTTCTGATACTATTGCTCTTTCTTCATTGAGCAATGCGTTTAGTAATGTTGATTTGCCTACATTAGGTTTGCCTATAATCGCAACAGGTATCCCTTGTTTCAACACATTGCCAAGAGCAAATGACTTTATAAGTTTATCAACTTCTTCTCTTATTTTTATTAATAAAGCACTCAAATCATTTCTATTAGCAAACTCAACATCTTCTTCACTAAAATCAAGTTCTAATTCAATTAATGCAGAAAAGTTTAGAAGTTGCTGACGTAGTTCTTTTATTTTAGATGAATAGCCTCCTCTCATTTGATCTAAAGCCAGACCATGAGATGTCTTAGAATGAGAAGCAATAAGATCTGCTACAGCTTCAGCTTGCGAAAGATCGAACTTGCCATTAAGGAAAGCTCTTAAAGTAAACTCTCCTGCTTTAGCATGACGTGCTCCATTATTTATTAACAGCTCTACTATCTTTTGTTGTATAAATACTGAACCATGACAGGAAATCTCAACAGAATCTTCGCCGGTATAGGAATGTGGTGCTTTGAAAACACTTACAAGCACTTCATCTATCAGCTCATTGTTATTATTAATAGTACCGAAATAGATACGATGGCTTTTGCTTTGACTAAGTTTTAAATCTTTTCGTTTAGGTGTAAATACTTTTTCGCAAATACTAAAAGCATTCTCACCCGAAACTCTTATCACTGCTATCGCACTAACTCCTGAGCCTGTAGCTAAAGCACATATTGTATCGTTATTGAACATTGTATTTGATTTATTTTGCAAAGATACCTAAAAAAATTATGAATTATGAATGAGTAAATAAATAGATGCCTAAAGATATTGATAAATGTTAAAGAAATGATTGTTTTATATCTTTCTT
>JBAXLO010000239.1:0-6667 GCA_037134755.1 Bacteroidota bacterium
AAATGACTGTAAAAATTAATGAAATAGAAAAACGAATTTTGAGAAATACTGTAAATAAAAGGGATTTCAAAAATAATAATTTGAAAACGATTGATAATAAATGAAAATAAGTGTTGCATATTTCAAAATAAGTATTAATTTTGCAGAAATGTTATTAAAAACAAATCAAAAAAAATAAAGATATGAGAGACGTAGATGCTATTTATATGGAAATGTTTAGAAGGCTTAGGCTTTTTGGAGTAACAAACACATTGACATTTACTCAATTTCTGAGTATAGTAGGATGTTTTGCTGACTATGATACATTGCTTACAGTTTATGAAGCACAATGCGATGAGTTGGAATTAAAGACTATAGGTACTACAGAAGATAAAGGCGCTATGCGTGAGACCTTGGAACTAAGCATTGTTGGGATTGCAAGACCATTAGCAGGTTATTTTTTTGAAGCTAAGAATATGGAAGTTTATGAACAATTGAAATGCACACATGCAATGTTAACTTCTATGCGTGCACCGGTATTAATAAGTTTTGCAACCAACTTATTAACTATTTGTGCAGCTAATCCACTTGCATTGCCAGCTAATAATATAACACCTGCTAAAATAACAGCTTTAACTGCTGCAAATTTAGCTTTTAAAACTATTGGACCAGAACCACAAACGAATATAAAAAACAAAACTGGTAAAATAAAAGTTAAAAATGCTACTCGTAAAAAATTAGTTAGTCTTATAAGAATAAGAATGACTAATGCAATGTATGGTTTAACTGGTATAAATGATGCAATTTTAGCTGATTTCTTAAATATCATTAAACTTGTGCATACAGGTATTAGACATACTAAAACGGGTGAAGCTACTGTTGTAAAATCATTTCAACTTTTATCATCAACTACTAACGCTGCTATAAGTGATGGGATGATAAATGTGCCGGAGTTGGATATGACCATTAAATGTAGAAAAGATGGTTCGAGTGCTAATGCTGTTTTCCCAATAAAAACATTTACTATAAGTGCAATGGCTTTTGGGTATGAGGTTTATACTGGACAGGTAGTAATTACTGATGTTGATTATGAAATCATTACTATAATGATGGTACCTGTAAGTTAATTACGAATTACGAAATTAACAATTAATAATTAAGAATTTAAGGCTCTATCAATTGATTTTGGTAGAGCTTTTTGTTTTACCCCACCCTGCCCTCCCCTGAAATGGGAGGGTAAAGGCAAGCAGCGGAGCTGCTACATATGAAATGGGACAATTGGGACTGTTGGGTCAATTGAAATAAAGTAGACTTAGATTAGTAAATAAGGTTGAAATTACAATGTGTTTATTGTGCTGCTAAAATTTGTGATTTGGGATATGGTTTTTTGATTGAAAATATATTTTCACAAATATGTGAAATCAAAAACAATAATGTTGTATTGAAAGTAAATTTTATTACTTTTGTAGTTTATAAACAATAAAATAATTCCAAAATGAAAAAACAAGTATTTAAATTAACTCAAATAGCCTTAATACTGTTTGTATTTCAAATCATGATGCAAAAATTAATGGCACAAAACTATCTTATTAGTTTTGCAGGCACAGGAGCAGCGATAACTGTTGATAGTGTAAAAGTAATAAACCTTACACAAAATATTGCATTAACTTTAAATGGTAATGATGTATTACAATTGGGTGATGTTGGTATTAATGAATTAAGTTCAATTGATAATAGCTTACAAGTTTACCCCAATCCTATGCAAGGGCAAGCAGAAATGTTATTTTACACAAAACAATCAGGCAATACTAAATTAGTAATCTTTGATATTGCAGGTAAAGAAGTATTGCAAGCCAATGATAATCTCTTACAAGGTATTCATAAATATAGTATAACAGGATTAAAGCAAGGAGTGTATTTTATTAACATCGTTGGTGAGAATTATTTCTATACATCTAAATTGATTAGTTTAAGCTCTTCTCAAAGCAAAGCTATCTTAGAATATCTTAGTAATGTAAAGCAAGAAACTAAAATTAATAAAATTAAAAATCCAAACTCAACAATAAGTATGGCATATACTTCAGGTGATCGCTTGCTTTTTAAAGGTTTTTCGGGAAATTATCGTACAATCGTTACTGATATACCCACTTCAAGCAAAACAATAACTTTTAGCTTTGTGTCATGCACTGATTGTGACAACAATAATTATGCTACCGTTCAAATTGGCACTCAATTATGGATGGCAGAAAATCTCAAGACCACAAAGTATCGTAATTGCAATTCTATACCAAATGTAACAAATAATGCAACATGGATCAACCTTTCTACCGGAGCTTATTGTGACTATAACTATGTTCCTGACAGTAGTATGATTTATGGAAGATTATATAACTTTTATACAATTGAAGACTCGCGTAATCTTTGCCCAACAGGATGGCATGTGCCAAATGATGCCGAATGGATAACACTTACTACCTATCTGGGAGGAGAAAGCATTGCCGGAGGCAAACTAAAAGAAACCGGTTTAACTCATTGGTATAGCCCAAATACAGCTGCAACTAACGAAACAGGTTTTACTGCACTTCCAGGTGGTTATCGTAGCTTCAGTGATCAATATATATTCACCAATGTTGACTACTCTGGCTATTTGTGGAGTTCTACCGGGTACGATACTCTTAACTCCTTGTATCGCTACATGTCATATAGTAACGGCATTGCATCCAGACAAATCTATAGTAAGAAAGCTGGCTTTTCTGTGCGTTGTTTAAATGGGGATTTTGCAACTATAAGTACAGCTAATGCAAGCGGAATCTCTGAATATACTGCAATAAGCGGTGGTAATATTACATTAGATGGTGGTTTGCAAATTACAGCCCGTGGAGTTTGCTGGGCTACTTTGCACAATCCAACACTTGCCGATAGTCATAGTTCGGAAAGTTTGGGCATAGGAAGTTTCACAAGTAATCTTACCGGGCTTATAAATAATACGGTTTATTATGTTAGAGCTTATGCAACTAATAGTGCGGGTACAGCTTATGGGAATGAAGTAAGTTTTACAACTTTACCTCCACCTGTTTATGATATTGATGGTAATGCTTATGATACTGTTAATATCGGCATACAAATTTGGTTAAAAGAAAACTTAAAAGTAACTCACTATCGTAATGGTGATATTTTACCAAATATAATTGATAGTGCAACATGGGGGTTACTTACAACAGGGGCATATTGCAACTATAATAACGACACAGTCAATAGTAAAATTTATGGCAATTTATACAATTTTTATTCTGTAGCTGATGAACGTTATCTTTGTCCAATAGGATGGCACGTTCCAAGTGATGCTGAATGGACAAATCTTACAGCCTATTTGGGTGGTGAGAGTATTGCCGGAGGTAAACTAAAAGAAACAGGAACTACACATTGGCAAAGCCCAAACACAGGAGCAACTAATGAAACAGGTTTTACAGCACTTCCTGCCGGTTTCCGTCTTATAGATGGAACATTCAATGATGTTGGTATCAACGGCTATTGGTGGAGTTCATTCGACTACAATTCAATAAATGCATGGGACAGGTATATAAACTACAATAACAGTAACACATACAGAAACTACAATTATAATCAAGATGGTTTTTCTATACGTTGTTTAAGTGGTGATTTTGCAACTGTAAGTACTGATAATGTAAGCGGAATCGCTGAACATACTGCAATAAGCGGAGGTAACTTAACATCTGATGGTGGTTTGCAAGTTACAGCTCGAGGAGTTTGTTGGAGTACTTCACACAATCCAACTTATGCAAATAGTCATACTACTGATAATTCCGGTACAGGAAGTTTTACAAGTAATCTTACCGGACTAACAAAGAATACTACTTATTATATTAGAGCTTATGCAATAAATATTGCCGGTATATCTTATGGTAATGAAATTAGTTTTACAACATTATATCCTGTATATGATATTGATAGTAATGGATATGACACTGTTCATATCAATACACAAGTTTGGTTGAAAGAAAACTTAAAAGTAACTCACTATAACAACGGTAATGCAATACCTAATGTAACAGATGCTACATCTTGGATGGGACTAACTACCGGAGCGTATTGCAACTATAATAACGACACTAACAACGTTTCAACTTATGGAAGATTATATAACTTCTACACAGTTGTTGACTCTCGTAATTTATGTCCTACAGGCTGGCGTACACCTAGTGCTAATGAATGGACAACACTCACAAACTATTTGGGAGGGGACAGTATAGCCGGTAACAAATTAAAAGAAACAGGTACAGCACATTGGGCAGGCGCAAATACAGAAGCAACAAACGAAGTGGGTTTTACAGCTTTGCCAAGTGGTCTTCGAAATGATGATGGCACATTCGAGAATGTTAATCAAACTACAGTTTGGTGGAGTTCAACTTCTGTATATTTAGGTGGTATCTTTAAAGTAGTTGTATATTACGATGGTAGTACTGCAGGTTATATCACAAACACTAAGCAAGGAGGTTTTTCTGTTCGTTGTATTATTTCATCCGATTTGTTACCAACATTAAGTACTTCTTCAGTTGATTCAATTAACGAACATACTGCAATAAGTGGTGGGAATGTAATAAATGATGGTGGGAGTCCAGTCATTGCCCATGGAGTATGCTGGAGTACTAATTATCCAACTATTAATGATAGCCATACTTCGGATAGTTCAGGAATAGGGAATTTTACAAGTAAATTAACGGGACTTGCAGCTGGTACAACATATACAGTTAGAGCTTATGCTACTAATAGTGCAGGAACAGCTTATGGAGATGCAATGATTTTTACAACATTATCAGCACCTATTTATGATATTGATGGAAATGGATACGATACAATTATAATAGGAACTCAAACCTGGTTGAAAGAAAACTTAAAAGTAACCCACTACCGTAATGGTGACAGTATCTTACCTAATATTACTAACAATACATATGGAAAATATTATGATTATAATAATTCATCGGATAGTAGTATTACTTATGGTAAACTTTACAATTTTAATGCTGTTGAAGACCAGCGTAATCTATGCCCTACAGGTTGGCATGTGCCTAGTGATACAGAATGGACAGTACTTACAAATTATCTGGGTGGTGCCAGTATAGCAGGAGGTAAATTAAAAGAAACCGGTACAACACATTGGATTAGCCCCAATATTGGAGCAACAAACGAAACGGGTTTTACAGCCCTTCCTGGTGGTTTCCTTTATTTCGTCCAATACTCTACATCCTCATCATTCGTCTACAATGGTCACTATGGAGTTTGGTGGAGTTCTTCGATAGACACTACAAACTTACTAACTTATGCATGGTGCCGGAGTATTTATAATAATGGTAGCGGTATAACAAGGGATTCCGTGGATCAGGAATTTGGGTTATCTGTTCGTTGTCTTAAAGATTCACAACTAAGTCTTACAATAGGACAAATTTATCAAGGTGGTAAAATTGCATACATTCTTCAACCAGGAGATCTAGGTTATGATGCTAATATACTACATGGATTAATAGCTGCTCCAAGTGATCAAAGTACATGGATACAATGGGATGATGGAAGTTATACAAATACGGGTGCATCTGATACTGTTATAGGTACAGGGAAGGCTAATACAAACAAAATAATTAACAGTCAAGGGCCAGGTAATTATGCTGCTATCTTGTGTTCTACTTTATATTTAAATGACTATAGTGATTGGTATTTGCCAAGTAAAGATGAACTGAATAAGCTTTATATTAACAGAGCTTCAATCGGAGGTTTTATCAATACCGCATATTGGAGTTCTAGTGAATATAATACAGCAGGTGCATGGTATCAGAATTTTACTGATGGTTCTCAAAGCAAAGACACAAAGGAAGATCATCTTTATATTAGAGCTGTTAGGAGTTTTTAATATCCTTATAGTTCTTATCGGTGCTTTTTTTATTCAATTAAGATTTGTTGTATTTATATAATGCGACAATTAATACTTCCGCTTTCGCGAATGGTGTTTATATCATAAAGCTTGATAATGGAAAAGTGTTTGAGTTTAAGAAGATAGTGAAGGAATAGAAGAAAGTACTTGAAGTACTTGAAATACTTAAAGTACTTGAAGTTGAAAACAATTACGAGTTACGAATTACGGAAGAGTACTTAAAGTGCCTAAAGTACTTGAAGTTGTAAGACAATTACGAATTACGGAAACGCTTCGACTCCGCTCAGCGACCGCATCTTATACCTGTCAGGATGGGAAACCTGACAGGAAATTAATTGCACATTCGTTTCTTCATTTATATTTAAACCCGAGCTTAAAAACAATTAAGAATTAACAATTAATAATTGGAAAACATTTTATTCGTATCTTTGCAAAATGAGTAATATTAAATTGTTTGAAAGTAATCAAATCAGAACGGTTTGGAATGAAACAGACGAAAAATGGTATTTCGTAATTGAAGATGTAATCTTAGTATTAACAGATAGCAAAGATCCTAAGCAATATATAAAGCGAATGCGTCAGCGTAATGCAGAACTATCAAAAGGATGGGTACAATTTGTACCTACCCTTTTAATAGATACAGCAGGTGGTAAGCAATTGATGGGTTGTGCTAATGCAAAAAGTCTTTTACGAATTATTCAATCTGTACCGTCACCTAAAGCTGAACCATTTAAACTTTGG
>JBAXLO010000240.1:0-6499 GCA_037134755.1 Bacteroidota bacterium
GGATATTGACGATTTATTCTGTGTGAAGGAGAAAGTCTTGTGGATATTGACGATTTATTCTGTGTGAAGGAGAAAGTCTTGTGGATATTGACGATTCACATGGTAAAACATAAATAACACGATTTATATTTAATTTTAATTTTGTTATGTATCTATAATACATATTGTTAAAAATATATTTAATAAATATCATTATTATGAAAACCTTTATTATGGAATTATTTTGTAGCTTACTTTACATTATTGTATCAATTGATTTTATTCATTTTATTACTATTATTATCTTCATCATCAATATTAATAGCTACAAAAGGCTCTTTAAATCGTTTGGAAGTTGAGAATTTATCAAGAGTTAACAAAAGCGAAGGAAGTATCAATAAATTAGTAAACATACCGGTAAGCAACGTAAAAGAGATAAGGAAACCCATAGCCTGAGTGCCTCCAAATGTGGACAATGTAAAAATAGAGAAGCCAAGGAAGAGCACAATAGACGAATAAACCATGCTATAACCGGTTTCGCCAAGTGCATAAATAACTGATTCCTTTATATTGCCTTTGCTTCTCCGCAATTCGAGCCGATATCGCGATAGGTATTGTATGGTATTATCCATAGAAATACCCAATGCAATACTAAATATTATTATCGTTGAAGGTTTGATTGTTATGTCAAAATAACCCATCATGGCAGCCGTTAATAATTGTGGCACAAGATTAGGTATCAACGAAAGTATAATCATCCGTAACGAACTGAAAAGAAATGCCATTAGCAATGCAATTACAATGACTGCTAATATTAAACTTTCGATTAAGTTTCCGGTAAGGTAACGAGTGCCTTCTAAAAAAACAATACTTGTTCCTGTTATCTTAACATCATATTTAGCAGGGTCGAAGATTGAATCGATCCTTGGGCGGATATTATTTCTTAACTCATGAATTTCTTTAGTCCCAATGTTTGCCATCTGCACACTAACGCGTGTCTTACGCATAGTTGTGTCAACAAAATTATTGAGAATTGTTTTCTTTTTATTATTAACTTTAGGGATATAATCAGCCATAAAAGCAAGCTCACTATTATCGGGAACACTGTAAAATTCAGGATCTCCATTATAAAAAGCCTGCTTAGCAAACTTTACTACTTCGGCAACCGAAAGAGGCTTTGATAACTCAGGATATGTGGAAATAAGCTGCTGCAACTGATCAACTTTACGGATAAAAGGCATGCGCATCACACCCTTATCCTTTTTAGTATCAATAGATATCTCGAAAGGCATAATACCTTTAAAATTCTGCTCAAAAAAGGTAAGATCAACAAACATAGGGTCACGCTTGGGAATATCGTCAACAATATTTCCAGTAGTCCTCAACTTAGTAACACCAAAAACACCAACAACAATTGCAATAACTAAAGCAGCATAAACCCAACGACGTTTAAACTGCACAATACTTTCGATACGTGCAATAATACGTCCGATAATTTTATTATCGAGATGCTCTACATTTTTTCCACTTGGCGGCGCAAGATAGCTAAATATAATAGGAATTAAAATGATAGTAAAGATATAGATTAACAGAATAGTAAGCGAAGCAATAATACCAAACTCAACAAGCATTTTGTTTCCTGTAACAGTAAAGGCAGCAAAACCGGCAGCTGTTGCAGCATTAGTTAATAGATTGGCTAAGCCAATACGTTGCACAGCTCTTGATAAAGCTTTAACTTTGTTGCCATGCAATTTATATTCGAAATGATATTTATTAAGAAGAAAAATACAGTTTTCAACAGCAATAATTACAGTTAAAGGAGGAATAATACCAGTAAGTATTGTGATCTTATAACCCAGAAGAACAAGCAATCCCATAGCCCATATCACACATACAACAACTATTATCATGGGGAATAAAACAGCTCTGTAGGATCTAAAAAAAGCATAAAGAGCGATGGATGCAATCAGCATCGAAAGCAACATAAAAAACTTTAACTCGTCTTGTATCTTCTTAGAAATCATTGTTCGAATGTAAGGCAAACCCGAATAATGTACCTCTACATTATTCTTTTTACTAAATTGCTCAACCTTTTCGTGGATTTCATTTATTATTTTTACCCTGTTTTTTGTGTTAAGCTTCTTCTTGTCAAGCGTAATCATCAGAAGGGTAGCATTGGTTTTCTTATTTAGAATCAATCCATCATAAAAAGGCAAGGAATATATCTTTTTTTTGATGCTATCAACTTCCTCTTGTGTTCGAGGTTTATATTTAAACAATAGCTTGAAATCAAACTTATTTAACGAATCATTCTTCGACAAACTATATAGTTTTGACAAAGAAACAACCTCTTCAACACCATCAGTTTCTTTTATATTATAAGTAAGATCGTACCAAGCATTAAATTTAGAAAGCTCGAATAATTTATTGTCGCAAACGCCAACAAACATTACACTGCCGTCTTCTCCAAATTGTTTCTTAAAGTTTTCATAATCTATACTTACCGAGTCGGATGCTGGTAACATTTTGGCTAATTCATAAGAGAGTTGTATGTTGCTTGCATGATATCCCATGAATATTGTTAGCAATAAAATTGCAATAATATTCCAGACTCTTTTTCTTAAGATAAATCTAACGAGGAAATTCCACATCTTTACAATTTATATAAATAAGTTGCCAAAATTACAACTTTATTGTTTTTATCAATGTTTTTTATAGTTTATTTAAGAATTTTAATTAATTTTGGTACGTTATTTTCAAATTAATCAATAAATGTTTTTATGAAAAGAGTTCTCTATATTATAATTATTACAATAGCTTTTGCGTCTTGTGTATCGTCTACCAAGATGTTACAAAGAGGGCAATATGATGAAGCCATTAATAAATCAGTTTCTAAATTGATGAGTGATCCAAGTAATGCTAAAGAATTAAATGTATTAAATCAATCCTATAAATTAGCTAATCAAAAAGATAAAGACAGAATAGATCAATTGCAATTATCAGGACAACCTGATAGATGGGATAATATTTTTGCTTGTTATAATGCTATGAGTTCAAGACAAGAAGTAGTATCAAGATTACAACAAACTATCTTAACAGCTATAGGTTATAAATATGTAAATTACAATAATGCTATTGCAGAAGCTAAAAACAAAGCAGCTGATTATTACTACATACATTCCAAGACTTTGCTTGAAAAGAAAGATAAATACAGTGCTCGTCAGGCTTATGATGAATTACAAAGAGTAAAATCATATTTCCCTAATTATAAAGATGTGGATGCTTTGATAAATCAAGCTTATGAAACAGGCGTAAGTTATGTTTTGTTTAAAATGATGAATAACTCACAATCAATTCTACCTGTTGATTTCGAAAGAGATTTATTAAAAACAAGTCTTGCAAATCTTAATCAGAAGTGGCTTGTGTTTCATTCGCAACCTATCACTGATTTTTATTACGATTATTCTATTATTGTTAATATTAAAGTAATTGACATCTCCCCTGAATCACAAAATCAAAGTAACTTTACTGAAACAAGAGAAGTGCAGGATGGTTTTCAGTATAAACTTGATGCCAATGGTAATGTTATTAAAGATGTTAATGGTAACGACATAAAGATTCCTAAATTTGTTACTCATTATTGTACTATTACAGAAGTTAAACAATACAAATCATCCGTTATTGCAGGCACTATCGACTTCTGGGAGAATCAATCTAAACAAATCATAAAGACGGAGCCTATAAGATCAGAGTTTGTTTTTAAGAACTTTTATGCAACTGCATCAGGTGATGTAACTGTTCTTACTCCTGAATCAAGAAAGAAATTAGATTCGCAATATCTGCCTTTCCCCGAGAATGGTAATATGATTATGTCGACAGGTAATATTTTAAAAGGGATGGTAAAAGATATCATCAGAAGGCATCTAAATATGTTAAATTAAATAAAGATGAAAGGTAAAATCCTTTTTGTTGATAACGCTCATGAGATCCTAATAGATGAATTAACTGCATCAGGATATCAGTGTGATTACTTCCCAGGCTATAAGCGTGTGGATTATGAAAAGATAATTCATGCTTATATAGGTGTTATTATCCGCAGTGGAATAGAATTAGACCAGCCAATGATCGACAAAGCTGTTAACTTAAAGTTTATTGGCAGAGTGGGTGCAGGTATGGAAAGTATTGATGTGGATTATGCCAAAAGAAAAGGGATTGTTTGTCTTAATTCACCGGAAGGAAACAGGGATGCCTTGGCTGAACATGCAATGGGAATGATCTTATGCTTATTTAATAACATCAAACGTGCAGATACCGAAGTAAGGAAAGGCATTTGGGAAAGAGAAAAGAATCGTGGATTAGAGATAAAAGGAAAGACAGTAGGTATTATTGGTTATGGAAACATGGGAGGTGCTTTTGCTCAAAGACTCAAAGGTTTTGGTGCTAATGTTATTGCTTATGATAAGTATAAGAAAGACTTTGCAGATGAATATGTTAAAGAAGTTACTCTTGAAACCATATATGAAGAAACAGATATCCTGAGCTTTCATGTTCCATTGACAGAAGAAACAAAGTATATGTTTAATGATGCTTTTATCGGTAAGTTTAAACATGAGATCTATCTTATTAATACTGCTAGAGGGAAGGTAGTTAATACTGATTCATTGGTTAAAACTTTAGGTTCCGGCAAGGTAAAAGGTGCTTGTCTTGATGTGTTGGAGTATGAAAAGTTTTCTTTTGAAGAGATTGACAGCAATCTTCTACCTGATTCCTATCAATATCTTATTAACTCAGATAATGTTATTCTAACACCTCATATTGCCGGATGGACTGTTGAATCAAAGTATAAACTTGCGAAGGTTTTATTAGATAAAATAAAGGAAGTGCTTTAATAATTAATCTTAAATATTATAACAATGAAAAACAATTTACATTTTAATCATTACATTAAAGCTTTACTTTTGTCAGCTTTAATTATTTTATCATTTAGAGTTAATGCACAGATGCCTAATCCTGCTTTAGTAGGTTACTGGCAAAACTGGAATGATGGCTCTGCGCCGTATATCCCTCTTGATTCAATTGATTCGAGATATAATGTTATAGAAGTCTCTTTTGCTTCACCTGCTACTGGAACTACTTACAACATGACTTTTGTTCCTGATGGTGCTACCCAATCAGAATTACAGACCGGAATTAGTCACTTGCAATCACAAGGAAGGAAAGTATTAATTAGTATTGGTGGTGCTAATGGAGTTGTAACGCTAGCTAATGTTGCCCAAAGAGATACTTTTATTACAACTATGACTAACATTATTAATACTTATAATTTTGACGGGATTGATCTTGATCTTGAAGGTAGTTCTGTTAGTGTTTCAGGAGGAACAATTTCAAATCCTACCGATCAGTCTATTATTAATATGATAGCTGCTGTTAAGCAAATTATGTCTAATTATAGAACTCATTTCAATAAAAAGATGTTGCTTACAATGGCTCCTGAAACTGCATATGTACAGGGAGGAATGTCTGCTTATGGAAGTATTTGGGGTGCTTATCTGCCTATCATTAATGGCTTGAGAGACTCTTTGGACATTCTTCAGGTTCAGTTGTATAATAGTGGCACTATGTATGGTGTTGATGGTGGTATATATACTGTCGGTACTGCTGATTTTATAGTTGCAATGACTGAAGCTGTTATTCATGGTTTTACTGCTACTACAGGAGGTGCATTTGTTGGTTTACCGGCAAGCAAAGTAGCTGTTGGTCTGCCTGCTTGTGTAAGTGCTGCCGGTTCGGGTTTTACAGATACTGCAACTGTTAAGCATGCTATTGATTATTTAAGAGGAACAGGAACTAAGCCGGGTACTTATACATTGGCCGTTGCTGGAGGTTATCCTGATTTAAGAGGTATGATGACTTGGTCAATCAATTGGGATAAGGTTGCAACTTGTGGGTCAGTTTATGAGTTTGCTACCAATTTCCAAAGGATATTCAACGGTTCCCCTTTTTCTATTGTTGAGTCATCTAAATCAAATGTATCTATCTATCCAAACCCTGCCAATAATGTTATTAATATTGATTTAAATAATCTTTATAAAGTAAAAGAGCTAACAATTTATAATGATAAATCACAAGTGGTGATGAGGTCTGATTTGAATTCAAAAAGTATTGATGTATCTAAACTATCTGCAGGTTTATATGTTATTCATATCATTACAGATAATTTGATCATTAATAAGAAGATTTCAATTCTTCACTAATACAACTTTATGACTTCAAACACAAATAGAAAACCTTTTGTAGATAAACATTATTTAATTTTACTTTCGGGTATCATGTGGTTAGGTGTTGGCATTTTGCTTAATAGTTTTGCTTATCATTGGTTAAGCAATTATGATGGCAGTTACACCTGGCTCATTGTATGTTCCGGTTTAGGGGTGTCTGTTTTTAAACACTACTTTGTTTTAGCTCGTTTTGCTCAAAAGAATATTAATAGAATAGAAGCTAATGGCAACAAACAATGGCT
>JBAXLO010000241.1:0-6489 GCA_037134755.1 Bacteroidota bacterium
AGGATGGAAGTACAGTATTACCTTAAAACATTTTTTAAGCATTCAAGAAATCTTTTATTTCATAAAAGAATAAGTTTTAACAATAAATTATCAGTTACGAACTAGATTTTTTATTATCTTTGTTGAAATTTTATAAATAAGTACATTTAATAGTTCAACTATGAAAAAATATTTCACTTTATTGGTTGTTGTTTCGATATTTATGTTGTTTGGGTATAGCCTGAAAGCTCAATGGGTAAATATTCCTTTTACAGGATTTACTGCAGATGTAGTAGCAAATGGATCCAATTCATCTACTTCATCTACTTCAAATAGTGTTGATGGGTCAAATGTATTTCTAGATGGTACTTTTAGCCCCGGTTTCAATGTTTGCCAAACTACTAATGTGTGGCCTTCTGATCTTAAGATTAACAGCCTTACAACACCAGGTCTTTCTTATATTTTGCAAGCTGCAAATGTTAGTAATTCTTTTAGAGTTTATTCCGGAAATTCCGGCACTATAACTCTAACTACTCCTACCGTTTGTACAGGTTTGAAATTTCTTGCTATTGGTGGAGGAGACTCTGTTAATTTTAGTGCTAAGATAACCTTTACCGATGCTACTACTCAAACATTCTCAAGTCTTACCGTACCAAATTGGTGTAGTGGTATAGCTCCAGCTACCCCACAGTTTTATCGAACAGCTAGAAGTAACTCTTTAAATTGCTCTACAAATCTTTGTCAATATATGTATGAAGTTAATTTGCCTATTGATACAGCAAATCAATCTAAAAGTATTGCATCAATTACTGTAACTAATCCTACAACTACTGCTTCAATAAGAATTCATATATTTGCTCTTGGAGGTAATATTATCCCAATTCCATGCTCCACTCCATTAAACCAACCTACTAACTTAACTTTAACTCCCGGATCTACTAGTACAATCACAGGTTCTTTTACGGCTTCAGCAGGCACTCCTACAGCTGATCACTATCTAATAGTCAGAAGTACTTCTAACACCCTTACCCAAGTTCCTGTTAATGGACAAATTTATACAGCAGGCAGTTCATTTGGAGGTGGTAAGATTGTAGCATATCAGTCCGGCACTACATTTTCAGATGCTGGTCTTACATCAAGTATAAATTATTATTATTTTGTATTTGCAGCTAATTCAAACTGTATGGATACTTCCAGATATGTAACTATAAATCCTCTTACAGGAACTACAAGTATCTTTTCCGGTGTTTTAACTTCCTCTAACTTGCCAATAATTGTGGTAAATACAAATAATGTTACTATCTATAACGATCCTTCAAATGCTTCTATTACACCTGCCCACATGGGTGTTATTTACAATGGCCCCGGGGTTAGAAATTATATGACAGATCCTTTCAATAATTATAATGATAGCATAGGTATCCGTGTCAGGGGTTCTTCTTCCAGAGATTTCCCCCAGTTGTCATATAAAGTTGAAACTTTGGACAAAAGCGGAGGTTCATTAGATACTGTGATTCTTAATATGCCTACCGAGAATGATTGGATTTTGTATGCTCCTTATGATGATAAAACTTGTATGCGTGATGTTTTAGCCTATACCCTTGCAAATGAAACCGGACATTGGGCTGTACATACTCAGTATTGCGAGTTAGTTTTGAATGGGCAATATGTAGGCATCTATGTTTGGGAAGAAAAGATTAAAAGAGATGCTAATCGTGTTAATATTTCAAAACTTGATGTTACTGATACAATAGGTGATAATGTTACTGGTGGTTATATCTTTAAAATAGATAAAACAACTGGCACTGGTGGAAATGATGGTTGGAATTCTAATTATAAAACTGCAGCTAATTCAACTATTCGGTTTCTTTATGATTATCCTTCCGGGACAGATATAGTACCACAACAAGCTACCTATATTGCAGCTTATGTTGATTCATTTGAAACTGCTCTAAAAGCTACTAATTTTGCTGACCCTGTCAATGGTTATAGAAAATATATGGACGATAAATCGTTTATTGATTACTTTATTATAAATGAATTATCAAACAATGTTGATGGGTTAAGATTAAGTACTTTTTTATATAAGAATAAAGATAGTCATGGAGGCAAGATTGTTGTGGGTCCGGTGTGGGATTATAATATTGCTTTTGGCAATGCTAATTATAATAATGGTGCACAATATACTGGCTGGGCTTATCAAATGACAGAATCAAATACTGGTGGAGTTCCATTCTGGTGGGCAAGGTTAATACAAGATACTTTATTTAAAAATATGTTACGTTGTCGTTATTTCGATCTTAGGAATACAGTTTTAAACACAACTTCTATATTTAATTATATTGATAGCACAGCTAATATTTTGAACGAAGCTCAAGCTCGTCATTTTGTTAAATGGCCGATATTAGGAGTTTACACGTGGCCTAATCCTACACCATATCCAACAACTTATGCCGGTGAGTTATCAAATTTAAAAACATGGATACAAAATCGTTTAGCTTGGTTAGATGCCAATATGGTAGGTACAAATAGCTATCCAATCGTCAATTTAGGTAGTGATACTGCTATTTGTCCTCAGCAACCAATAATTTTAGATGCAGGAAATATAGGTTGTTCTTATTTATGGAATACAGGTGCAACTTCTGAAAATATTTCGGTTAATACTGCCGGCACTTATTCAGTAACAGTTAATAAGTATTATGGTTGTAAAACTATAGATTCAATCTCTATTACATTAAAAACTATTCCTTATGCTTTTGCCGGGAATGACACTAGTATTTGCCAAGGAAACAATATAATACTTATTGCTATAGGAGATGGTAGCTTTGCCTATTCCTGGAATAATAATGTTCAACAAGGAGTACCATTTAATCCTATTAATACACAATACTATACTGTAACTGTTTTAGGAGCTAATGGTTGTACTAATAAAGATTCACTGCTTGTTACTCTTACTCCTTTACCTTCAAAGCCAACTATTACAGCAATATGGGGCATGCTCGACACCTTAATCTCTAGCTCTACCTCAGGAAATCAATGGTACAAAGATGGCAATATTTTAATGGGCGAAAATGGTCAAAAGCTATTAGTTTCTCCTTTTGTAAATGGCAATTATACAGATATTGTTACTGATGTAAATGGATGTAGTTCTTCACCTTCTGATGTATTTAATACCCTTGCAGGTATTAAGGAAACTACTAATACTTTTGATTTTACAGCCTACCCAAATCCTGCTACAGATAAACTCACTATAGATTTTCCGACAATTACCGCTTTGCGCAATCTATTTATATCCATTTATGATATTCAAGGGCAATTGATACTTTTACAGCAGATTAATAATGCAAAAACAGAAGTTAATATCAGTAGTCTTGCCAAAGGTATATATGTTATTAAATTTTATAATGAAAACAATACATCTATAGCAAAATTTGTAAAAGAATAAGAATCATACCATAATACTATTTTTATTAATAAAAGAGCTATTATCAATTATTTGATAATAGCTCTTTTAGTTTATATCTTATAATTGTAAGAAAATTCTTTATTTATCTACAAATAAATCTTTTAGTATTATTAAAAATGCGGTTGCTTTCTATAAATATTCTCATTTATTTGTTGTTTTTTAAGTTATATTATTGAAATAAAATATAAATGGGCTTATTTAAAACCAAACAATATAATTTTTTGATGAATTCCTGACATGTCTGGAAGTGTTAAGGGATAGAACCGTTTTATTAAATTGAGAACATATTGTGTGCTTCGCTAATCTAGTTGTGCGGTTCGCTAAACCAGTTGTCAAAAGTATATAATATGTTGCCATATTCATGCAACGTATTGATTATATAATACAAATAGCTTTACATAACATACAACATATATTGAAAAGCTGTCAGATAAAAGGAAGTGATGTTTAAATAATTAAACAGGTGTGTAGTTTAATAAATAAAATGATTTTAAATTATTTCAAGCAAATCTTTTTCAAGCGACAGTTTAGGCGTTTCAACAATTCGCCCAATCTCCACACCATCTTTAAAAATAATAAAGGTAGGAATTTTTAATATATTAAATTGATTAGCATAAGGATCATCAGCATATTTTCCTCTTTTATTACAATAAATTTTAATGCTTTGTGTATCGTAAGCAAGCATATCCATAATCATATAAAAACGAGGAACCTGCTCTTTGCTATCACCACACCATGTGCCCATAAATAAAACAATTGTTATATTATCAATTTTATTACGAAGTACTTCAACAGTATTGCTATCTATTTTATAATATTTGTTTTCAGTTTTAAATGCGGTGTTAAATACTTCATTACTCATTAAACCTTCGAGGGTACATTTGCCAATAAGAATTTCTTTTTGCGAAGTACTATCTATTGCAGTTTTATTTACTTCCTGTGAAAATGTGACAAATGTTATTGTCATAAAAAGATAGAATAGGATTAATTTTTTCATACTATTAAATAAAAATGCAAAATTATAAAAGAGTATTGATAATTAATGATTATTATAGTTAATTATTTGCTAAAAAAACAACATACCATCACTAAAAATAAATTAAAAAGAGACAAATATTATATAAATATGTTAAGATTGATATTAATTTAGTAATTTAGCAGACGGATTTCAATTATATATAAATAATAAATTTCTTTATGGAAGGAATTGTAACAGTCGGTACCAGAGTTTTTCATCAGGAATTAGGTGAAGGCATGATTAACAAAGTGACAAAAGATGAGTATGAAGTGATGTTTATGAGTGGAAATAAGAGGATATTTCAGATAAACGGGACAGAACTTACAATAGTAAGTAATTTTAAAATAAGCAAACCTGTTACTCAAACAATCCCCGACCCTCCCAAAGTTAAAGAAACACCACAAAAAAAGAAACACGAAGAAAAGAAGGCTGAAAAAGTTATTGAAGAGATAATTGTAGTCAAGCCAGTACCTGAACCTGAATTTAATAACATTATATTAGATGAACAGAATATTAGTGTTGGCTTAAGGGTTAGCCATAAAGACTATGGTGAAGGAATGGTAAATAAAATTACACCCACTCAATATGAAGTGCACTTTATGGATGGCAAACGAATAAAATTTGCAAAAAATGATACTGAATTAACTGCCTTTAAAACTATAGTTCCACCAATTGCTAAAGTGATAGAAGATAAAAAAGACACAAGTAATTTCAAAATGTCCTTTAAACAAAAGATAAAAGCGACTGCAAAGACAATTATTCCCCCTGAAGTACCTATCCCAGAAATTAAAAAAGAAACTTTTGTGTCATTAAATGAAGAAATTATTGAAGAAAAACAAGATTATATATTAGGCACTAAGATACAGCATCAGATACTTGGCGAAGGTATCATAAATAAAATTACTGATAAATATTATGAAGTAGTTTTTTTAGATGGTAAGAAATCAAGGTGTTTGAAAACAGATAAAAATTTATCAGAAGTAAATCAAGAGGTAGCATCACCTACAAAAACCATAGTAAATATTGCTGCTGAAACTATTAATAAAGAAGAAATCAAAAAGGATGAAGCTGAAAAAGAAAAAGACATTACTAAAGAAGAACAACCTAAAAAGGAAGATAAATCGCCAGAAATAAATACAATAAAAGACAAAGCTTATTTATCAACCGGCTCTAGAATTTATCATAAAGTAAAAGGTGAAGGGATGATAGCTAAAATAAAAGATGATGAATATGAGATAATATTTATGGATGGCTCAATGGCGAATTACTCAATAAATGATAAAAACTTGTCAATTATAAATGATGAAGCTTTAGATAATGCAATTAAGATAAACGTTACAAAAACTACAGCTATTTCAGAACCTTCTAGTCAAAGAGTAAATAAATCTGCTATATTTTCACCAAATTCAATAAGTTTAGGGAGTAAGTGGAAGGGAGGCATTCTAATATTAAAACCATTAAACTCTTCTTTGCAAAAGAAAGAATATACTATTGAAAGTTTCTTTCAGATTATACTATCTATTTATAAAAGAGTGGCAAGCTTAGAAGAGATCATAAATATTAATAATAATATAAGTCAAAAGGAAAAACAGGATATTCAAATGCAGATAAAAGCTATTAATCGAAGTTTGGTTGCATTTAATATGTTATTTAAAGAAAAAGAAGATTACTTTTCAGAAAAAGAATAAATAAATGATTTATTTAACAAAAATAATAGTTATCTAATGTATTAATAAACAATATATAGAAAAGTTTATGATAATAATAATCAAATTTATTTTATTATTTTTAAAACAATTTTAATAATAATACGTTTTATATTTCAGCATTAGGGTACTTTTATATCTTTAAGGAGAAGAAAGTATTTCGGAATGCTTTTCATAAATGGTTTTAGGTTAATTTAAGGTGGGAATGCTCTGTGAAGAGCATTCCTTTTTTTATGTAGAGTTGAAAACGGATCAAGAAGAATAGTTGAGGATAAGAAAATATTTCTTTATTTTGCAATAAAAAACGTATGCAAATAAAA
>JBAXLO010000242.1:0-6480 GCA_037134755.1 Bacteroidota bacterium
GACATACTTATACTATTGCCGGTAATTACAACGATACTCTTACTACAATTAATGGTTGTGATAGTATTATTATAACCCATTTAATAGTCAATCCTGTTTACAGTATAATCAATCCACAGGCAATATGCAATGGAAGTAGCTATGTATTCAATGGACATACTTATACTATTGCCGGTAATTACAACGATACTCTTACTACAATTAATGGTTGTGATAGTATTATTATAACCCATTTAATAGTCAATCCTGTTTACAGTATAATCAATCCACAGGCAATATGCAATGGAAGTAGCTATGTATTCAATGGACATACTTATACTATTACCGGTAATTACAACGATACTCTTACTACAATTAATGGTTGTGACAGTATTATTATTACTCAGTTGACTGTAAGTTCAACAATTGATGCACCTGTTATTACTAGCAATTCTCCAGTATGTCTTGGTAACACTATAACATTAAGCACAGCAACAGTTATTGGAGCTACTTATAATTGGACAGGTTCAAACGGATATATATCTTCAGTCCAGAATCCGTCTATTGTTTCTGCGACAACAGCAAATGCAGGGATTTATTCATTGGTTATTTCTATTAATGGATGCTTTTCTGCTCCTGCTAGTGTTACGGTTGTAGTAAATAATTGTGGGTTTGAATTTAATATTCCTCAAGGCTTCTCTCCAAATGGTGATGGAATAAATGATTTGTTTGTAATTAGAGGAATTGAATCCTATCCAAACAATAATATTATTATCTTTAATCGTTGGGGAAACAAAGTGTTTGAAGCAAGTCCTTACCAAAACACCTGGGATGGTAGTACAACTCATGGAATAATAATTGGAGGTGATAAATTGCCTACAGGTACTTATTTCTATCTGCTTAATTTGGGTGACAACTCAGATGTAATTAAAGGAACAATATATCTAAACAGGTAATATATAAGAAATAATAATCACATAAATAATTTTCCAATGAAAACAATAAAAATAATAATAACAATAATGGTTTTATTCATAGGGAGTTTAACCATAAATGCTCAACAAGTACCAATGTACACTCACTATATGTATAACACATTAGTAGTAAATCCAGCTTACGCAGGAAGTAGGGATGCTTTAACTCTAACAGCTCTTTATCGTTCGCAATGGGCTGGATTTGATGGTGCGCCGGTAACACAAACTTTAACTATGCATGCTCCTTTAAGTAATGAACATATAGGATTAGGTTTGTCGGTGTTAAATGATAAAATAGGACCTACTAATAATACATCTGTATTTGCTGATTTTGCATATATTATTCAACTAAGTAAAAAATCTAAATTAGCATTTGGTATAAGTGCCGGAGCAAATATGTTTCAGGCAAACTTAAATTCCTTGCTACTGGATCAACAAGCAGATCCTGCTTTCCAAAACAATATAAATAATCATATTACTCCTAACTTTGGTTTTGGTGCATACTATTCAAGAGAGCGATTTTATGCAGGTATTTCGGTTCCTAGTTTGTTGCAAAATAATTATTCTCAAACAAATCAAGAGAACGGTAATACATTAATCTCAAATGAACAAAGACATTACTTTTTAATCGCAGGTACATTGTTAAACTTATCAGATAATTTAGCTTTTAAACCTACGGCACTTATAAAAGTAACATCTTCTGCTCCTGTTGAAGCTGATTTTACTGCATCGTTTATTATAATGAAGAAATTATTGCTTGGTGCAATGTTTCGTTCTGGTGATGCAGTCGGACTTTTAATAGGATTGGATCTTACGGAACAACTTCATTTAGGGTATTCATTCGACTGGTCTTATGGTTTAGAAACATCTAAATATAATAATGGCAGTCATGAATTAATATTAAGATATGATGTTATTTTCCCAGGCAAGAAACAAATTCATTCTCCTAGAAATTTCTAAACTTTAAATACATATTGATATGAAAAAAATAATAATCATAGCTATAGCATTTATATTTATTTGTTTTAGCGTAAATGCACAAGAAAAATCAAGAAAAGAAATAAAAGGAGATAAGTACGCATTCAGATATGCTTATGATGATGCTATTAAATCTTATACTCATGCAAAACAATTGACTTTTGAAGGTCAACGCAGACTGGCTGAAAGTTATCATAAGACGGGGCAGAACATTCAAGCGGAAGACACCTATTCTAAATTGGTAAACTCTCAGGGACAAATTATTCCTGAAGATTACTATAATTATGCAATGGTTTTAAAGATAAATGGCAAATACAATGAGTCAAATAAATCAATGGATAAGTTTGCAGAATTAAAACCTAATGATTTAAGGGCAAAAGACTATTCATTAAATAAGAATGAATTTGAAACCTTGATGAAAGACAATGGTAAATTCAAAATAGATCATCAAAATATAAATACAAATGCTGATGATTTTGGCGCTTGTTATTATAAGAATGGGATTGTCTTTGCGTCAAGCAGAACTTCTAAAATGTTTCCAAGAAAGTATAGTTGGAATGGGAAACCATTTTGTGATATGTATTTTTCAGAAGTGGTAAATGGACAAATGAAATCTCCGGAGAATTTTAGCAAGAAACTCAATGGGAAATTACATGATGGCCCTGCAAGCTTTAGTAATAATGGTACATTTATAGCTTTTACAAGGAACAATTATCATGATAAATCAAAGGATAAAATTGTAGAGCTTCAGATATGGTTTAGCACTTATAAAGATGGCAAATGGTTAAAACCAGAACCTTTTACTTATAATAACAGCGAATATTCTGTTGGGCAACCTTGCCTGACAGCTGATGGCAATACAATGTATTTTACAAGTGATATGCCTGGTGGATTTGGTGGTGCAGACATCTATAAATCTAATAAGAATAATATCGGTGAATGGAGCAAACCCGAGAATCTGGGGAATAAAATAAATACAGAGGGTGATGAAATGTATCCTTACTTTGTAGAGCATAATCAGACTTTACTTTTCTCATCTAACGGACGTTTTGGACTTGGTGGTCTGGATATTTTTATAAGTGCTTTTAATGGTTTAGGATTTGATCGTGCTTATAATGCAGGAACTCCTTTAAATACGCAGTCCGATGATTTTGCTGCTATCGTAAACGATTCAATGAGTAAAGGATATTTTTCTTCAAATAGATCAGGCGGTAGTGGAGGTGATGATATTTATTCTTTTGATTTATTGAAAAAGATTGAAACCACACCAGATGTATTGTTTTCAGTTAATGCTCCAACAAATATTCCTGTTGAACGTAGAGTTAGAGAAACTTTCCCTGTTCGTAATTATGTATTCTTCGATTTAGGTTCTAAAGAGATATCTGATCGTTATGTATTACTTAAAAAAGAGCAGGTAAAAGATTTTAAAGAAGATCAACTGGAAGTATTTACACCAAAGAAACTATCTGGTCGTTCGGATCGTCAGATGATAGTATATTATAATGTTTTAAATATACTGGGCGATCGTATGGGAAAGAATCCGACAACAATTGTAAGATTGGCCGGTGCTTCGATGGAAGGTATAGATGATGGGCTTGCAATGGCTGAATCAGTAAAGAAATATCTTGTAGATGTATTTGGCATTGATGCTTCAAGGATAAATACTGAAGGTAGAATCAAACCAAGAATTCCATCAGAACAAGCTGGTGGTAAACTTGAACTTGATCTCCTACGTGAAGGTGACCGAAGAGTATCTATATGGAGTACATCGCCTGCTATATTAATGGAGTTTGAAAGTGGACAGGACACACCTTTACAACCTGTTGAAATTACAGGGGTACAGATTGCACCAATCGAAAGTTTTGTAACTTTTAATGCACAAGGCAGTGATACCGTATTTACATCATGGTCGTTGAAAATTATGAATAAAAAAGGAACTATCAAAAACTTCGGACCTTATTCTAAAGAAAACGTGAGTATTCCCGGTAAATCTATATTAGATACTTTACATGAAGGAGATTTTAAGGTAACGATGATTGGCAAAACCAAAAATGATATGACTATCAAAAAAGATACAACTGTGCATTTAGTACTTTGGGCTCCTGATAAGAATGAGGAAATGATGCGATTCAGTGTAATCTTTGAGTTCAATGATTCTAAGTCTATCGATATATATGAGAAATACCTAACACAAATTGTAACACCTAAGATCCCTAATAATGCAACCGTTATAATTCATGGTTATACTGATGTAATTGGTGATGAAACCAGGAATCAAAAACTATCTTTAGACAGAGCAAATGATGTCAAAAGAATTATTGTAAATGCATTATCAAAGGCAAATAGAAAAGATGTTAAGATGGATGTTTACGGCTTTGGTGAGGATTTAAACTATGCTCCTTTTGATAACAAATATCCTGAAGGACGTTTTTACAATCGTACAGTTATCATAGATATAATTCCAAGTATTAAAATTGCTAAGTTATAAATAACCAGATAGGGGCTGTTTTAATCAAAACAATTATCTATAAAATAACTTATAAAATAACAAAAGAAGCTCCCATCAAACTAATGATGAGAGCTTCTTAAATTCTTAATTCTTAATTGTTAATTCTTAATTCTTAATTCTCTACAATCGGTTCGGGTGTTACTACTACTGCTTCAGGTATTGCAACAATAGATACAGGAACTGTTACAGCAACTTTAGGACATATAATATTTTTTCTTTTAGGTTTTATTTTATCTATAGTTATTTTAAATTTGCATTCTTCAGTAACTGTCACATCTTCTGCGAAAGCTACCATAAAATACTTTTCGGTTGACGAACCTATAGTTGAGTTTTTAAATATCAATCTATCACCTTTACATACTTTTTGAGCATTTTTTGGAATTACACTTGTAATTTCACCAGCTAACCATAAATAAATATCTACAGTACATTTTCTGCAATCAGCTTCTATCCAATTACCAAAATCCTGTTTTACATCTATCAAATTAACAACAGTACCTTGCATACCTATTCCATTAAATTGATTTATAGCCAAAAGCTCTTTGTTTTTCATTCGTACATCCATATCAACATATGGAAAATAATTAATAACAATTTCAGGATTATCAATATATTCTGCACCTAAAGCATAAAAGTTAGAAGTCAAGGCTTTTCTTAATGGATCTACCATTAGCTCTACATTAGTTACTACTACTTTTACACCTGATTTTTTTCTATTTTTTACACTATAAGAATCGGTAACAGTTTTTACAAATTGATTAACCTGAGCCATTAAAGGAACAAATAAAGGATTCAAACTCATAATAAGTTTAAATGATTTATAAGTTAAAAGTAATTCATGTTGATTTTTATTTTTATAGAATGAGGATGGTTTATTTAACCCCAATTCTTTATTAATATTTCTATCAGTATGAGTGATAGTATTAATCTTTGTGCCCAGATCATCAAGTTCTGCAATGATGTAAGGTTTTAGTTTTTTAATGCGTTCTACATCTGTAGTTATTTTCTTTTTATCCGTCTTTTTGCTTACCATTCCTTCATCGTAAGGCGTATAAACAAGCAATATAGCGTCAATCATTGCCTGTCTTTCGGGTGTAATGGGTTCCAATCTAAGAGAAGTGAGATGTCCCTGACAAAACACATTTTTTTTTTCTAAAGGGTAATCGTTAAATAGCAGAAGGATGAGATAAATGTGGTGCAAAATTTTGTAAGTAATTTTATCAACCATTGTTTTATTAAATTAAGTTTTTATTTAAATCTATTCCTTCTCTTATTTTCCTTTTTAAAAAAAAGTTTAGAATGCAAAATTACATTAAATAAGTTATATGCTGACAAAATAGTTTGCTAAATTTTAATTTAATTAGATTTTTATTAATAAAATTAATTTTAAATGACTGATTACACCAATGAAATCAACTGTATTGATAATAAAGTAGATTTAATAATTATTTTCAACTTGGTGTTAAAATAAATTTCTACACTGTCTGAAATTCTCTGATCGTCCGGAAACATGTTTCTATCCTATTTGGAATTCCCAGATCGCCCGGAAACATGTTTCTATCCTGTTTGGGATTTTCATATCGCCTAGAAACGTGTTTCTCTCCTATCTGAAATTTTCAGATCGCCCAGAAACATGTTTCTATCCTATTTGAAATTTTCATATCGCCCAGAAACGTGTTTCTCTCCTATTTGAAATTTTCAGATCGCCCAGAAACGTGTTTCTCTCCTATTTGGAATTTTCATATCGCCCAGAAACATGTTTCTATCCTGTTTGGGATTTTCATATCGCCTAGAAACGTGTTTCTCTCCTATCTGAAATTTTCAGATCGCCCGGAAACATGTTTCTATCCTGTTTGGGATTTTCAGATCGCCCAGAAACGTGTTTCACTATCTGCTGAATTTATCACTACCTTTAATAAATATGTTTTCATTAGATTGATATTTTTATTTTATGTTAGTATGATAAAGCCATCTAATTATGATTCGAGAAATGGGTTGAGATTCCTCACTTCGTTCGGAATGACAGCTTTTCTTTTTTAG
>JBAXLO010000243.1:0-6466 GCA_037134755.1 Bacteroidota bacterium
ACTGTTTTTTTCATCTTGTTTTGTAGCGTAAATGAGCTGATGTCTGTCCGAAAAGCAACGAGATACAATTATATTTATATAATATTTGTGGGTACACGGTAGCTACCGGCAGGCAGGCCTTCTCTCCTAAAAGGCTACTCTTTATACATAGCTTTATATATTGTTCAATATATATGGATTGCATTTAATAACATAAATCACTAAATTAATGTCTTTTTATTCTTTCTTTACTTTTTTCATGATAAAAAAGTAACAAAAAATCAAGACTGCAGCTCATTTACTTCAAAACTACAATAAAAAAAACAAACGCAACCCGAGCCATCCCGAAACATACTTTAGTACATTTATTTAAGTTTTCATCGTCGGGACTCGCGGATTGCTCACTGTAGTATTAATTTAAATATTGTTAGAACTGTTTTTTTCATCTTGTTTTGTAGCGTAAATGAGCTGATGTCTGTCCGAAAAGTAAGGAATATGAATATAATTTTCTTTTTTTTATTTAAAAAGGTGTGTGTAAAGAGTATCCTGGGAGGTGAGGAGCTTGATTTGATGTTTTAAATTTCAGTTGTATATTATTGTAAGTTTATCTTAATTCATTTGTTATAAGCTATCAAAGAAAAAATTACTATTTATATTATGCTTCTTATATTTTTCTAAAATGATACTATAATATTATAATATATCTAAGATGTTAAATGGGTATATATATTCTTAAGCATACAAAAGATAATACACCAATCAATATGTTTTAGTTATGGCTTTGCCAAAGAATGTTTTGTAGCTTACTGTCAATATTGCTTTATCAGGATATACTTTATTATCAACATAGTTGTAATTATAAATGATATGAAAATTAAACTTTCGTGGTAGCTTATAAAATGTATTAGAGTCAAGATCAACTAATGGCTGCGGATAACCCCATACATTCTTCTTGTCGATAAAACCCTCAGTGCTTACGTTAATATTAATAGTGTCGTGCTTTGTTTCGGTAATCTTAAAATCAGAATGCCACTTCGAGCCAAAATCATAACCATTATTAAACTTATAAGCTTGAAGAATTTTAATAATCATAGTGCATTTATTACTTTCGTAAAAATATAGACTGCCTGATATCGGTGTATAGTCATCATAGGGAGGTCCGTTTGCATAGCCTCCATGCATTACAAAGAATTCGTCTTTATTGGGCAATACTACCACACTTTCGGGAGCCTGTGCCATAGCAAAACTGCCTTCAAATTCAACAAAAGGATTGAACGAAACCAACCTCCAGCAGTTAGTCTTTTTAAACAAAGCCATACTTAATAAGCCCGAAGTATATCTACCACAAGGAGGGTATTCTCTTGATGTAGAAAACGAAAGCAAACAAGAACTGTCTCCATTTTTATCTTTATATTTTAGATTGCCTACTATAGATGTGAAATTAAAATTATAAGGAATAGTATCGGTACTAACTGTGTCGTAAACATCATTGTTATCAGCATATACTTTGGGAGGACATTTAGAGCATATCCAATAAGCTACCTCGTTATCTTCATTATAATTAAGACAATTGCTATCAATTGGGGCTGGAAACAACTTAAACATAGCTTTAACCGCATCAAATGTATCAACACCATAACTCAACTTCTTTAAACTATCTATATTGAAACTAATATCATAAGGGTATCTCATCTGAAATGTATCGCCTGATTCTTGATACGCATCATCACTAATTACTACACTTGGCAACGAATCCTCAGATAGATTTAAAGAATCCTTTTGTGCATTATCAATTATTAAAGTAAGATTTAACTTTTCCTGCTCAATTCCATTATTAGTAGTGTGTTTACTTGTAGAACAAGCAAATAATGTTATAAAGATAAATGTACTTAGTATAGTCCTGTATTTCATATTCAATTTATTTTCTAAAGACACATTGTATCAATTTACGCTCACTTAAAATGCAAAAACAATATAAATGCAAAATAATCCCACAAGAAATGGCAGACAATCAACACCTTTATGTTTCGATACTTGTTGTAATAAAATGCTAATACAAGTCCGATGAAAAAAGTACCTATTAATTGTTTCATAGTTCCATAATTATAATGCGCAATACTAAATAATATGGCAGAGATAACTATAGAGTGATAGGTGTCGTTTATAAGTAATTGCAATCTGCTTAACAAATAACCTCTAAATATTAATTCCTCGGTGATGGCAGCTGATGCAGAAAGTACAAATATTATCAACTTATTAGCTTTTAATACATTTAACAGATGTACTATTTTATCATTATCCATATTAAAACCTGTTAACTTTAAGATGATCCCTATCACCATCGAACCGGCAAATAGTATCAATAATATCATTATAACTAACTTAGCAAATTGATTTAATGAATAGTTAACTTCATCCCATACTAATAAATTTATCTTCTCTACCTTGCGAGTAAAGATGTATATCAATGCTAAACATATCCATGTATGGAGAATTGAAATAAAGATCTTGAACTTTACATTGCCTAAACTAAATATCTTGAGTAAAGGAATTAATGCTAATGGAAAGATATACAAAAAGAAGCACACTCCAATAATACCAATAATTAAAATAGATCGTTTGGGAGGTCTCTGGAATTGTTGCATGTCTTTTATTTTTCAGCAAAGATACTATATTATTATAAGGAGATGCTAGATTTGTAGAAATTAATTTACCCTTTGAACTATCTTTAATAGAAATTTGATTTTATGACTAATAAAGAAAGCCTTCCCCATTAACTGGAGAAGGCTTTCTTATATTGAGATTCTTAACAGAATACTATAGATAATTAAGTTCTTTTAAACAAAGATGTATCTTTTCGAACGTACGCTCGATGTCGTTATCCAAACCTACAGAGAATCTTACCAAGCCTTCGCTTAAGCCCATTTCTTTTTGGATGTCTTCAGGAATCTCTGACGAAGTACTACTACCTGAATTGCTAAATAGTGTTTTGAAATATCCTAAACTAACTGCAAGATATCCTACACCTTGTTTTTGCATACTTTCCATTAATGCTGAAGCTCTTTCGCCGGTTCCCATATCAATGGCAATCATACCTCCGAAACCATAATTAGGATTCATAATTCTTTTGAAGGTTTCGTGGCTTTTAAACTCAGGCATACCAGGGTAATGGAACTTTAAACCTATCTCCTTAAACTTAGTAGCAAGATACATTGCATTGTGTCCATGCTGTTTCATACGAATATGTAACGTATGTAGATTCTTTAGGATACCCGAAGAACGCAAAGGATCTAAAACAGGGCCTAACAACATAGCAGTGCCTGTGTTAACATCACTCAAAGCATTGATAAAATCATGAGAAGCACAAATAGCACCCGCAACACAATCGTTCTTACCATTGATAAACTTCGTCATACTATACAATACAATATGTGCACCCAATTGAGCAGGCGAAACAATCATTGGTGTAAAAGTATTATCAACCAAAAGCTTTGCATTAAACTCATTAGCAATCTCTGCTAAAGCTGGAATATCAGATATCTGAAGCATAGGATTAGTCATCGTTTCAGTATAGATGATCTTGGTATTAGGACGCATAGCCTTCCTAACTTCATCAAGTTTAGTAGTATCTACGAAAGTAACTTGAATGTTAAACTTTGCAAGATAATTCTTTAAGAACGCAAAGGTACCTCCATAAATAGTCATACTTGAAACTATATGATCTCCTGAATTCACTAATTGAAAGATTGCAGAAGTAATAGCACCCATCCCTGAGGCAGTTACCCATGCAGACTCAGTGCCTTCCATTGCTGCTAAAGCATCAGCAAGGTATTTATTACTAGGATTCCAATGACGTGAATACAGGAAACAACCTTCGGTTTCGCCATGGAAAGTGTCTGTCATCGAACGTGCTTCTAAGAACGTATATGTTGCAGAATCGGTAATTGAAGGATTGACATCTCCAAATTCGCCGAATTGTAGAACGTCTTGAATGTTACTTGCCGGGTCAAATTTTTTCATTGTTATGTTTTTTGATTAAATGGTATTGAACTATATGTCTTTTTAATTTGTTTACTTAAGTCAATTCATTCTTGAATGACTTGGCAAAATTAATTTTTTTTATGATAGCAACAGCTATACTTTGGATTTATTTTAATAATTTCGCAGTTTATTTTCAGCTTTGTTCAAATTAAAGATTTTACGAAGCAAGTAATAAACATAATTTACTAATAACAGAACAATGAATTACGATTTAATAGTTATAGGAAGCGGCCCCGGAGGATATGTGGCGGCCATAAGAGCTTCGCAATTAGGATTAAAAACAGCAGTTGTGGAACGTGCTGAATTAGGAGGGATATGTTTGAACTGGGGGTGCATCCCAACAAAAGCTTTGCTTAAGAGTGCTCAGGTATTCAATTACACTTCACATGCAGCCGACTATGGAGTAAAAATTGAAGGAGAAATAATAGCCGACTTCAATGCTATGGTAAAACGTAGCAGAGGTGTTGCCGAAAGTATGAGCAAAGGAATTCAATTCCTTCTCAAGAAAAACAACATTGATGTCATCCAGGGGACTGCTAAAGTAAAGCCCGGAAAGCTTGTTGAAGTAACTGATAACGATGGCAAAGCAAAGGATTATGCTGCTAATAATATAGTAATTGCAACCGGTGCACGCACTCGCGAGCTTCCTAATCTGAAACAAGATGGAAAGAAAATAATAGGTTATCGCGAAGCAATGACTTTACCTAAACAACCTGCCTCAATGGTTGTAGTTGGCTCAGGAGCTATAGGTTCGGAGTTTGCTTATTTCTATAATTCAATCGGCACCAAAGTTACTTTGGTTGAGTTTATGCCTAATGTGGTTCCTATTGAAGACGAAGAAGTTTCGAAGCAATTGGAACGTTCTTTCAAGAAACAAGGAATGAAAGTTATGCTTGAATCAACGGTTGAAAGCGTTGATACTTCGGGAGATCTTTGTAAAGTTACTATCAATACCAAGAAAGGTGAGGTTATAGTTGAAGCCGAAATAGTACTATCTGCTGTAGGTATTGCAACTAATCTTGAAGGCATTGGACTTGAAGAAACAGGTATTAAATATGATAAAGGCAAAGTTATAGTTGATGAGTATTATAAAACTAATGTTGATGGCTATTATGCTATAGGTGATATAGTTCACGGTCCTGCATTAGCACATGTGGCTTCTCACGAAGGCATTATTTGTGTTGAAAAGATTGCAGGACATTTCCCACAACCAATGGATTATGGTAATATCCCCGGATGTACTTATACTAATCCTGAAATAGCTTCAGTTGGTATGACAGAAAAGCAAGCAAAAGAAGCAGGTTATGAAATATTAGTAGGAAAGTTCCCTTATTCTGCTTCAGGTAAGGCTACTGCAAGTGGTAACAGAGATGGTTTTGTTAAAGTTATCTTTGATGCTAAATATGGCGAATGGTTAGGTTGCCATTTGATTGGTGATAATGTTACAGAGATGATTGCAGAAGCAGTTGTGGCTCGTAAACTCGAGACTACAGGAATGGAAGTTCTCAATTCAGTTCATCCTCATCCTACTATGTCGGAGGCAATAATGGAAGCAGTTGCTGCTGCTTATGGTGAAGTTATACATTTATAATATAATATCATGCAAATAATACACACTCCAATTAAGGATTTACTGATTATACAACCTCAAGTCTTTAGAGATGAAAGAGGTTATTTCTTTGAATCGTTCAATCATTCAAGTTTTGTTGAAGAAGGTTTAGACCTTCATTTTGTTCAGGATAATGAATCAAAATCACAGAAAGGAGTGTTAAGGGGACTGCATTTCCAAGCTCCTCCTTTTGCTCAGGGCAAGTTGGTTAGGGTTATTAAAGGAGCAGTTATGGATGTGGCTGTGGATATTCGCAAAGAGTCTCCAACTTATGGCAAGCATTTTATACAGTTACTTAACGAAGAGAATAAGACTATGTTATGGGTACCTCCCGGTTTTGCTCATGGTTTTGTTACTTTGGTAGATGATACTATTTTTTCTTATAAATGCACCAACGTTTACAATAAAGCCTCTGAAGGTTCAGTGCGTTGGGATGATGCTGACCTCAACATTGTATGGGGTGTAACTAATCCAAGTTTATCTGATAAAGATAAAGTTTCTCCTTTATTTAAAGATTTTATTTCTCCTTTTTAGGGAAGAAGAAGTGCCTAGAGTACTTAAAGTGCCTTGAGTGCCTTGAGTTATTAAGAAAAGCCTTCATCATTTATTTGGTGAAGGCTTTTGCTTTTTGTCTTTACGACTGTAGGTAAGCTGATGTATTTAAGGGAAATATGCTTAGAATAATATTTTTATGTTGATACGATTGTGAGGCAAAAAAACACAAATGTAACGCTTGTACATACGAGCGTTACATCCGCCATGCCGAGCGTTACATTCGTAATGCCGAGCGTTACATCCGTAATGCCGAGCGTTACATTCGTAATGCCGAGCGTTACA
>JBAXLO010000244.1:0-6395 GCA_037134755.1 Bacteroidota bacterium
CTAAAAACACATTTCCTTTTTTTGGTATTGATGTTTTGTCTTATTTCTTATACTTATTTATTATGTATGCCTTATAGCTACGATCTTATTGCACTCCTGTAATTTTTTATCACTGAAAGCAGAAATTATAATGATAAAATAAATTGTAATGGTTGTTATGGTTTATTAAGGAGTGGAAGCAAATAAAATTTAAGGAGTTAAGGGAACGGGAACGCTTCGACAAGCTCAATGACCCTCTTATTATTATTAATTGTTAATTATTAATTTTTAATTCATAATTAATTCGTACTTTTGGCATACAATTTGAAGAGCTATTTAAGGTGAAAAGATTTTAAGAAATTTAACTATGAAAAAAGGTGTTAGCTAATTTAAAACTAAGTTCCCACACTTTTTTAATTAAAAAAAACAATTAATAATCGCCTCTGGGAATTGGACGACAATAAATAAAAGAAGCAATGAGAAATTTAAAAACATTTTCAAAACTAACAATTATCATAACAATAGTTGCATTGGGATTTATGCTTACTTCATGTGGAAAAGACGGTGCTACCGGCCCTCAAGGTCCTCAAGGTAATGCCAATGTATGGGCCAATACTTATGTTGTGAGTTCATGGAGTTTGAATTCTACTAATTATTATATCGATCTTTATGATGCTGATATTTCATCAAGTGTGCAAGGTAGTGGTACTGTTCAAGTATTTTTAAGTCTTAATAATGGTGTTGATTGGAATGCCCTTCCTATGACTTATGTTGGCTCACCTTATTATGTTATGACTTACAGTACAGAAGTCAAGAATGTTTTTATTGATTGGATTTATTCAGGTTCGGGTGTTGGGAGCGATCCTAATACTGTTTATGGAACTAATTGCCTGTTTAAAGTTGTGGTAATTCCTCCATCATATAAAAAACCTAATGTAAATCTAAGAAATTATGCTGAAGTAAAAGCTGCATATAATTTAAAAGACTAATATCTTAGGAGGGATCCATCCCTTATTTAATATATTATAAAACCTTATTTATTAACTGATATTTTAGTTAATAAATAAGGTTTCTTTATTTATATTAGGATGGTTTAAAACCCCTACAACTCAACAATTTTGTTTTTAATAGCAAACTTAATCAAATCCATTGTTGATTTAAGTTCTAATTTCTGAACAATATGATTCTTGTGAGACTCAACAGTTCGAATACTAATAAATAACTTATCAGCTATCTCTTGATTTGCCATTCCTTCAGCAAACATCTTTAGTATTTCGGTTTCCCGCGAGCTTAAAACAGCCTCTTTCTTTTCGTCAGGATTGTCACCGGATTTTGCTTTCTTAATATAACTCTTTAAGATTATATTTGAAATCTGTTCGCTAAAATACTCTTCACCTTTATAAATTGCATTTATTGCATCAAAGAGTTCTTTACGCGAAATGTTTTTAGGCAAATAACCTTTGGCTCCTGCTTTTATAGCATTAAAGATAAAATCTTCGTTAGTGTACATTGATAAGATAAGCACTTTGATATCTTTATATTTTTCATCACCATTAATTATCCTTGTAAGCTCAATGCCCGACATGTCAGGCATCGAAATATCAGTAATAACGATGTCAGGTTTTATAGTTTCAAGATAGCCTAATAGTTCGTTACCATTAGATGCTTCGCCAATAATCTGAACATTATCCAGACTCTCGAGTAAAGACTTTATCCCATCTCTTACAATCTGATGGTCGTCAACAAGCATTATTTTGATATTTGCCATTAATGATTTAGTTTAAATTCAGTGTGCAAAATTATTTAAAATCTAATCACCTTTTACAATCCTTACAATATTTATATTTCTTTTATAGGAATTACAGCAGTGATTCTTGTTCCAATTCCTTGTTTTGAACTTATCTCGAGTTTCCCACTCAATAAGTTTGCTCTTTCCCTCATATTATAAATACCATTTGTGTTAGGTGTCGAAATCCTTTCTTCAATATTAAAACCATTTCCATTGTCTTCAATCAACAGCTTAATATTATTATCATTATTTAATAATTCAATATTAATATTAGTAGCTTTTGCATGTTTAACAATATTATTCATACCCTCTTGCACTATTCGGAAAATATAGGTTTTAACTTTCCTGTTAAGTTTATCGCCTTCTATATTATAGGTATAGTTTACATTGATATTATTTCTATTTTCAATCTCTTCGCAAAGGTTTCTGATTGCATTAACCAAGCCAAACTCATCAAGTACGGCAGGCATTAAATCGTACGACATCCTTTTAACTTCTTCAATTAGATTGTCAAACTGCTGTTTTATACTCTCAATATTATTTATAATTTTAGTAGGATCTGAATACATTAATCCTTCAAGCCGCAACCTTACAGCAACTAGAAATTGTCCTAATCCATCATGAAGTTCTCTTGATAAACGTTGCCTTTCTATTTCCTGACCATCAATTACAGAACTTAATCTTAAAGATCTCTCCTTTTCGAGTTCTATATTCTGCTGTTCCAATTGATTCATCATTATATTGAAGGATTCAGTAAGAGCTCCAATCTCATCATTTGATTTTATTTCGAGATGTTCGTTAAAATTACCTTGTCCAATTTTAATTGCAGCATTCTTAAGCTTAATTAAAGGAGAAGTTATTTTTATTGATATTAATAAAGCCGATATAAAAAGGATAACAGCTATAAGAACACTCATCAAAATAGTGTTGTTGCGAAGATTATATACAGGAATCATCGCTTCACTCAAATCAATTTCGGCTATAATAACCCAGTTAAGATTATTAATATTTAGATTAGTATAAGCAGAAAGCACTTCAATGTTTCTATAATCTTTTAATATCTTAGTCTCTTCTTTATTATTAAATGCATTGATAGAAGCTTCAGTTTTAACTTTAGTATTAAGCAACGAATTCTTATGGAATCTGGAGTTAGTCCTCATCAAGAAATCGTTCCCAACCAGATAAGTCTCCCCGGTAATTCCCAATCCATTGTGAGGATTGTTTTCGTACATTATTCCATTTATTGCTTCAAAAGAGATAGCTAACACTACCATTCCTGTAAGCTTATGAACATCATTAAACACAGGAGCCCCAATATATAGCATTGCTTGTTTACTATTCTTATCTATCTTGAAATCCTGAATAACCGGCTTTTGAGTCTTTAATATGTTTTGCCAAAGTTCATTTAATGAATAGTTATTTAAACTATCATATTTAATAATGTTATCCTGTTGTTTATCGGTAGTTTTTATATTTAACAGATGTCCTTCGGTATTTACAATCATCAAATTATCATAATAACCACACGAATTAAGATACCTGCTAAGGTAGCGATTATATTCGATATTGATTTGTTGTTCTTCAACAGTCAATTGATTTATATAAATACTATTAGGTTTTGTGTAATGGTCTTTAAGCATTAAAAACAAACGCTGTACATCTTCCGAAACAGTAATTAACTTAATGTCGCGAATCCTATCCGTAAAAAAGTTCTCCATCTGATTCTTTTTTACCGTTCGTACTGAAGTTAATTGCTCGAAAGTACGATTTAGTAGCGCATTACGTGAAGTATAAAAAGAATAGGTAGCTACAATTATAATAGTTCCAATACTTAATAAGAGAAAATTTAATACAATTTTCTCTTTAAGTGATATTTGCCTTACCTTTTTGAATTTAACTGCCATTATACGTAACTGTTATTTTAAGAATTCAAAAGTACTAATTAATCCTATTGTAATATGTGTTTTTAAAAGATATATTTTAAAAGAACCCGATATTAAGTAATGCACTTAATATATTTAAGTGCATCAACTAGTCAAAATACGTTATTAGATTAATGCCTATCGTAGTATTAATATATATTTTTGTGAAGGTCTTAACAAATAATTTTTTAACATATGGGAAGAAAGAATAATTACTTTTTAATTTTTACATTAACGTTATTATCAATTCTTTTAATTGATACATCTTCATCAACAGCTCAAGATAGTATTAAATCTTGCAAGATAAAAACAGCTGTTGCTTTTCAAAGCAGGTATATCTGGAGAGGTTTGCCATTAGGTGGAGCTTACCCTAGTATTCAACCTACACTCGAACTTAGTAAAGGTAAATTTACACTCGGAGCTTTCGGAGCATTTTCAACTAGTGGATTAATACCTAATCAGGAAGTTGATCTGTATGCAAATTATACTTTCTTAAAAGACATGTTTACCTTCACAGTTACTGATTATTTTTTTCCTAGTGATACTGTTAAGTACAACTATTTTAATTATGATAAAAAATCAACAGTACATGTGTTTGAAACTTCTTTAAAGTTTAATGGAACGGCTAAAATTCCATTTACTTTATTAATAGCAACTAATGTACATGGCAATGACGCCAAGAAAGCGAATGGTGATATTACTTACTCAACTTATGTTGAATTGGGATACACCAAGAAGGTAAAAGAAACTACACTTAATGTGTTTTTAGGTAGTTCACTTAACACTCCCGGCAATGATATTCCGGGATATTATGCTACTACTAAATCGGGTATTGTTAATTTAGGATTAACAGCTTCTAAAGATATTGTAATAAGCGATAAGTTTTCTTTACCTGTATCTACTTCTTTAATCTTTAACCCTGATGCCAAGAAGATATTTTTTGTTTTTGGATTTACTTTATAATAATCACTATTAATAATTAATAATAATTTAATAATTCAATTATGTTAGAAACTGGTTCAACCGGCTTCATGTTATTAGCCGCAAGTTTAGTAATGCTTATGACACCTGCTTTGGCTTTGTTCTATGGTGGCTTAGCAACAAAAAGAAACATCCTGGGTATTATGATCCAGAGCTTTGCTTCTTTAGGATGGACAACCGTTCTTTGGTTTATTTTTGGTTATTCATTATGCTTCAGTGGAGGTGCCGGAGGTATCATGGGCAACTTCGAAAAAGCATTTATGCATGGCGTGTCAATAGACTCGATGTATGCAGGTAATGGTAAAATTCCTGAGATTGTTTTCTTTGTTTACCAGATGATGTTTGCAATTATCACTCCTGCGCTTATCACAGGTGCTTTTGCAAACCGTGTTACATTTAAGTCATATATGATTTTCTTAACAGTATGGCAAATATTTGTTTACTACCCATTCGTACATATGATTTGGGGTGGTGGTTTATTACAAGTATGGGGTGTTCTTGACTTTGCAGGTGGTATTGTGGTACATGCAACTGCCGGTTTTGCTGCTTTGGCTTCTGTATTTTATGTTGGCGCCAGAGTTGATAAGAACTCTACTCCTAATAGTATTCCTTTAGTTGCTATTGGTAGTGGTTTGTTATGGTTTGGATGGTACGGTTTTAATGCAGGTAGCCAACTTTGTGTTGATAAAGTAACTGCTTTAGCATTTTTCAATACCGATATAGCTGCTTCATTTGCAACCGTTGCCTGGGTTGTTATCGAATGGTCAAGAGAGAAGAAACCTAAGTTTGTAGGGCTGCTCACGGGTTCCATTGCGGGCTTGGCAACTATTACACCTTGTGCCGGTTACATTCCTATGTGGGCCGCTCCTATTATTGGCACTGCCGCAGGTATTGTTTGTTATCTGGCAGTTATGTTAAAGAACAGAATGAAATGGGACGATGCACTCGATGTATGGGGAGTTCACGGTGTTGGTGGTGTATTAGGCACTATTCTTCTCGGTGTATTTGCCTCTAAAGCAATCAATCCAGCCGGTGCTGATGGTTGGATATTCGGTAATTCATCTTTCTTTATGAAACAATTTATTGCTGTTGTTATTGCTTCTGCTTATGCATTTATATTTACTTATTTAATGTTGGCAATTATCAACATGATTACTCCGGTTCGTGTATCAGAAGAAGCTGAAAGGCTTGGCTTAGATGCCTCTATTCACGACGAAAAAGCCTATGACGAAGGAGCTTTATAAGTTCTCAATAAATATTAATAAAAAAGGCTCTATGATTTTCATAGAGCCTTTTTTTTATTATAAGAAATTCATATTGTTTTTAAAAAGAAATGCCTTCTAAAATTTAATTATAAAAGATATTTGTTGATTTGGTGATATGACGATTTTATTTATTAGGAAGAAATGCCCTACCGCTTAGCCGATTTCCCGGCTTAGCGGTTTTTTCTTTTCTTATTGTCTGCAAGTATAATTCCTGACAGGATAATTAAAAAAACCTTCGACCAATTGCTTGATGAAGGTTTTTCTATTTTTCAACTTCAAGTACTTCCTGCCTGCCAGTAGGCTAGGTAAGTGTTTCAAGTACTTCCTGCCTGCCGGTAGCTACCCTGTACCCACATCTTTTTAATAATAATAAAATCATGATTAGTTATAATATTGTTCATTCTCTTTTACTTTATATTCTTTTTTCTTGATAAAAAAGAATCAAAAAATCAAGACTGC
>JBAXLO010000245.1:0-6389 GCA_037134755.1 Bacteroidota bacterium
TGTTTAGAGACGATCTGCTAAAAAATTATCGACCCTAAACTTGTTTAGAGACGATCTGCTGAAAAAATATCGACCCTAAACTTGTTTAGAGACGATCTGCTAAAAAATTATCGACCCTAAACTTGTTTAGAGACGATATGCTAAAAAATTATCGACCCTAAACTTGTTTAGAGGCGATATACTAAAAAAATATAACCTCTAAACATTTTTAGACATTCCGTAAAAGTTTGCTGATAAATCAAAATTGTATTGTATCATGGCTTCTAACAAATATATTTTCTTTAGTTTGATATATTTTCTGTTTTGGTAAGATAATTACGCAATAAGCCCAACTTAGCTTACGTGTAATTATATACTTTGGAAAAAAGTATTTGGTTCAATTAATTGATTAGAATAATAGCATATTAAGTATCATTTAATTTAGCATCTATCCAATCGATTATAGTATTTAATACGTCTTGCTTATCAGGTTCATTGTGTAGTTCATGATAAGCATTATCCCAAAGAATAAGTTTGCATTTATCATCTAATTTTGAAGCAAATTCAGTACTACCCGAAGTGTATGCGAGAGTATCGGCCTTGCCATGCATTAATAAAAGTGGATATTTAAACTCATCAGCATGTTGAAGTGTCCATTTGGTTACACCTAACATTATCTTACCAAAGCCTAACGAAACTTTAAAATGATATAGAGGATCAGTAAATAAAGAGTCAATTACTTTTTGATCTCTTGACATTGCTTTTACAGGTAAACCATTTGAGATAGTGACTCCCGGGATAATTGAGCCAAGTACTTTAGCTGCTATCACTTTCAAAGGTTGTTTTTCTAAAGATGACTGCAAGCCCGGACTAGTTACAATAATTGCTTTTACATCCGGTTTATGCTTTAAACAATAATGCAAAACTAAAACTCCTCCCATGCTATGCCCATAAAGCACTTTGGGTAAATGAGGGTATAATTCATTTGATTTTTCAAGCAAAAGATCAATATCCTTCATTACTATTTCAATGGATTGGAAATGTCCTCTTTTACCATCCGATCTGCCATGCCCTCTTATATCTGCACCCAAAAGAATATATCCTGCATTGCAAAATGCTTCTGCAACATGCGTATATCTAGAAGTATGTTCACCTAATCCATGTATCAGACAAATCACAGCTTTTGGTGTTTTATCAACAGGTATCCAGGCTTGTGCAAATATTTGCAAACCATCAGATGCACTCCAGTTCAATTCAAAATGTTTCATTAAAAGAATTTAATTTTATTATTAACAATAGGAAATAAAAAAAGTCACTAAATAAAAGATAATTTAATTTTGCAATACTGCCTGTAGAAAGGAAATTATATACATCACATTGTATTAATTTATAGATTACAACTTAATATAATTAGATTTTAATAAAGGATATTACTTTGTCTTCTTTACATTTATATTTAAACCCAGTTTTTGGTTATAAATATAAAAACAAAATAATTTATAATTCATAATTCATAATTGTTTTTAATTATTACATTTGTACTGTTTTTTACTGATATACTAATTAATATTCAAAACAATGATTTCAGGAGTAATAGAACAAAAAGAATCGATAAATAAATTTTATCTGGCTACCTTAAGTTTCATAGCAGCAATAGGCGGATTCCTTTTCGGATTCGATACCGCAGTTATTTCAGGGACTTTACATTTTGTACAAGCACAGTTTGCAATGTCGCCTACAATGGAAGGCTGGTTTGTGAGCTCAGCACTATTGGGAGCGATAATAGGAGTGGCATTTGCAGGTAAATTAAGCGATTCGGCAGGTAGGAAAAATGTATTATTGCTATCAGCACTCTTATTTTTAATCTCCGGAATAGGTTGTGGATTTGCCCCGATCAATCATGGTTAATAACCTATAGATTTATAGGTGGAATGGGAGTTGGAGTAGCATCTATTATCTCACCTTTATATATCTCTGAATTTGCTCCGGCAAAATACAGAGGCAGCCTAGTATCAGTATATCAACTTGCAATTACTATCGGAATATTAATAGCATACTTCTCTAATGCCATGTTATTAAAACTATCAACTTCGCAAGTATTCGAAAATAGTTTATTACATTGGATCATTAATGCAGAAGTATGGCGTGTAATGTTTGTAATGTATGCATTTCCTGCAATAATCTTTTTCCTATTATTATTAATAGTCCCCGAATCTCCACGTTGGTTGGCAATGAAAGGAAAGAATGATAAAGCATTTCTATATTTATCAAAACTTAACGGCCCCATCTCTGCAAAACGTGAATTAGACGAGATTAAAGAGGCTGCAAAAGAAGAAACAGGCTCCTTGAGAATGCTATTGGAACCACGATACAGAGTGCCATTAATAATAGGATTATCATTACCAATATTATCACAATTCTCAGGTATCAACGCGATTATATATTATGGACCAAAGATATTAGAACAGGCAGGATTTCAACTAAGCGGTGCATTAGGCGGACAGGTTACTATTGGTTTGATAAATGTTTTCTTTACCATCATAGCTGTCTTTATGATAGACAAATGGGGACGCAAACCATTATTAATAGCAGGTATAAGCGGCGCCATAGTTTCACTGACTGTTTGCGGAATCTTATTTGCAAAAGGCATAACCGACGGTCCTTGGATACTAATATCTATATTAGCTTATATCTCCTGTTTTGCATTCTCTTTCGGTCCTATTTGTTGGGTAATAATTGGCGAGATATATCCTAACAGCATTCGCGGCAGAGCTATGTCAGTAGCAACATTAACACTATGGATAGGAGTATTTATTGTTGGATGGTTAACACCAATAATGTTAAATGGAATAGGTGCAGCATTTACCTTTTGGATATTTGCATTGCTATGCATCCCTGCACTATTCATCACACTAAAAATTATTCCTGAAACTAAAGGGAAATCATTAGAGGAGATAGAACGTCACTGGAATAAATAATTTAAAGAACGTTTTTGATTAGATGATTTGTTTATCTGATTAAAATAAAACCTTATTGTTTTACTTTGATAATCATTCCGGCAAAAATTAAATTGCCGTCCTGGTAAGCTGTTAAATAGAGATTCCCTTCTCTTATACCATCAAGTAAAACTTTAAATTGGTTCTTACCAGTAGGTGTATTTGGGTGAATATAAGTGCGAAGTCTCTCGCCCAGACTCCCAAGTATCTCAATTTTAATAGTAGCAATGTTCTCTTGTATTACATCAATGTTCAATTCATTGTTAACAGGGTTGGGATAAGCTTTCACCATCCTGTTACCAATTGTATCGTTAGGCAAAACTCTTTTATGCTTATCAGTTGCAAACTGATTTGCCTCCTTCTGCTGAGCAGATGCACCTAATGAGACGAATAGTAAGATTATTATGACTAAATTTCTAAACATTTACAATTAATATTGAGTTTACAAAGATAATACAGAAAAAGCAAAAAACAAAGCTTTTAAAAATTTAGAACGTCATAAATATTCTTAATATTGTTGATGTCGATCCAAATAATATTCTTGTCTTTATTAAACCATGTAAGCTGGCGTTTAGCGTAGCGGCGGGTGTTTATTTTAATCTTATCAATAGCTTCTTCAAGAGTTAGCGTTTTATCAAAGTAATTGAACAATTCTTTATAACCAACAGTATTTAAGGCATTATAATTTCTAAAAGAAAGTAAAGAAAAGGCTTCATCAATCAATCCGTCTTTAATCATTTTATCGGTGCGCTGGTTAATGCGCCAATACATTACTTCTCTATCAGTAAATAAACCTATTTTAATAATGTTAAAGTCGCGAGGCTTGGGATTGCTTAACCTTAATGATGTATATGTTTTGCCTGTGGTAATACATACTTCAATTGCTCTCATCAAACGCTTTGGATTATCTCTATCTACTTGATTATAATATTCAGGATCCAAGAGTTTAAGTTTAGATTGGAGTGCTGTTATACCATTTTCATAAAATAAAGTCTTAATTGACTCTCTTAATTCAGGATCAGGGTCGGGGAGCTCATCAATGCCTTTGCAAACAGCATCAAGATACAGGCCCGAACCACCAACTAAGACTGCTGTGGTTTGAGTTGTGAAGATAGTTTCCAAAGTTTGGAGCGCATCTTGTTCATATTTTGAAACATTATATTCATCAGTAATAGATAAATTACCAATAAAGTGATGCTTTACAGCAGATAATTCCTTACGATTAGGGAATGCCGCTCCTATTTTAAGCTCTTTGTAAAATTGACGTGAATCGGCTGAGACAATTTCAGTATTGAAATGCATTGCTACATCAATTGCTAAGGCAGTTTTGCCAATGCCGGTGGGTCCGGCAATAACTATTAGCGTATTTTTATGGGTGAGATTTATCATTTTACAATAAAGGGAGTTAGTTTAAGTCTTTACAACTTTTAAACCAAGCTTGTTGCCAAGCTCAAGCATGAAGTTCCAGGCTTGCTCATGCTCATTATTTATAACTCCATCAAGAATAGCTTCTTTTATATTGTTTTTGATGATACCAATCTCTTTGCACGGCTTTAAACCAAAAGCTTCCATTATATCTTCACCGGAAATTGGAGGCTGAAAGTTACGTATGCGGTCTTTTTCTTCAATCTCCTTAAGTTTCTGACGAACTAATTTAAAATTAGTAGTGTATTTCCTTACTTTCTCAGGATTCTTGGAGGTAATATCCGACTCGCAGAGCAACATAAGATCATCTATGTCGTCGCCGGCCTCAAAGAGGAGTCTTCTAACAGCAGAGTCGGAGACTATTTCATCAACTAAGGCGATAGGTCTCAGGTGTAGGAGTACTAATTTCTCAACATACTTCATCTTTTCATTCTGCGGAAGCTTTAATTTCTTAAAGATTTCGGGAACCATCCTTGCACCAACGAATTCGTGAGAATGGAAAGTCCAACCAGTACCTTTTAAGAACTTCTTTGTATTAGGTTTGGCAATATCATGGAGGATGGCGGCCCATCTTAACCATAAATTATCAGTATTAAGAGATAAGTTGTCGAGGACTTCAAGAGTGTGGAGGTAGTTATCTTTGTGGCCTTTACCATCAACATATTCTGCTCCCTTTAATTCGATGAACTCGGGGAAAATTATCTTAAGTAAGCCTGTTTGATTAAGAAGTTTGAAGCCAATAGATGGCTTGTTGGACATTATTATCTTGTTAATCTCTTCTATTATACGCTCGCCGGAAACAATATTAATACGGTCGGCGTTTTTGATAATAGATTCTATAGTTGTATTTTGAATAAAGAAGCCTAACTGACTCGAAAATCTTATGGCTCTTAACATGCGCAAAGGATCGTCAGAGAAGGTGATATCAGGATCGAGAGGGGTGCGGATTATTTGCTTATTAATGTCAGTTAATCCATCAAAAGGATCGATTAACTTTCCATAGTTCTCTTCATTTAAACTAATTGCAAGCGCATTTATAGTAAAGTCCCTTCTATTTTGATCATCTTCCAGAGTTCCATCTTCAACAATTGGCTTTCTTGAGTCCGTTCTGTAGGATTCTTTACGAGCGCCCACGAATTCAATCTGCCAATATTTGTCTTCATGTTTATAGGTGAACATTGCGGTGCCAAAGTTCTTGAATACTTTAACCTTAACATCTTTACCCATCATCTTTGCAACCCTTTTAGCAAGATCGATTCCGCTTCCTATCACCATTATATCAATATCAACGGAAGGGCGGTCCATTATTATATCACGGACGTAACCTCCGATAACATAGCACTTGAGCTGCATATCAGCTGCTGCATCAGATACAAATTTAAAAACCGGGTGATTTAAGTGTTCTTTCAATTATAATATATTATGGTTTGCAAAATTACAATAAATGTAGCTAGTGAGCAAAGTTATTTAAATGAGATATGTCTTGTTTGTTAATAATTAATATAGTTAGGAGGGTATTTTAATTTGAATGGAAGCTGGAATTTGCTTGCTTATTCAAGAATTACACTATACGACGCAAGAATTATCCGATACATCGATAAAATTATCCGATACATTGGGAAAACTATAGTATATTTAGCTAAAACTATAAGATACAATGCATAAATTATCCGATACATCGATAAAAACATAGTATACGAAGCACTCACCATCCGATACGACGCACTCACTATGCGATACGACGCACTCACCATGCGATACGACGCTTATTTATGCGATACGACGCTTATTTATGCGTTTTTGAAAAATTGCATAATAATTTAGAATGCTAAATGTTTAATTGAATTTATTAGTTAAAGTAATATACCTTAAATTATTGAATAATTATTTTATACCTTTTGAATGCTATTTTTAAACATATTTATGAGATCAGTCTAAAATGCATTCATCGTCATTGCGAGCCCCAAGACTTACAGCCCACCAAGTAGT
>JBAXLO010000246.1:0-6323 GCA_037134755.1 Bacteroidota bacterium
GTAATACCGTAACTAATTATTATCCTAAAACCAGTTTTAAGGTAATACCGTAACTAATTATTACCCTAAAACCAGTTTTAAGGTAATACCGTAACTAATTATTACCCTAAAACCAGTTTTAAGGTAATACCGTAACTAATTCTTACCTTAAAACTAAATTAGCATACAGATATAGAGCGATATATGATTTCTGATTGTTTTTTAATCATTTTGTTTAAATAATTAATTTTTGTATTAAATAAAAGTTTAATTTTGTGAAAAATAACTATAAGCATTATGAATAGATTTAATTCAATAATAAAATCAAAAATAAAAAACATTAATTATAATTTTGAATTAATTAAACCGATAAAAATTATCGTTTTCCTTTCAATTTATCTTTTTATCTCATTTAATTATTCTTCCTATGGTCAAAAAGCTTGTCCAACAAATCTTGATAATCTAACGATAAAAGAAATAGAAAAGAATATAGACAAATGGGAAGGTAAAATAGTTGCATTTGACGCTATTGTTTCAGAAATTCAGGTTGGACATGTAGAAAAACCATTTTATAAAGTGACTGTTGGTGATGAATTCCTTTGGATTGCCGCTCCTGGAGAAAGCAAATATATTAAAATTGGAAGATTACATAGGATATTAGGTGTAATAAGTAAAGTCCATGATGATAAAATAAATCAAAAGTATAATACTAAAAAATTCTTTATTTTATCTATTGGTTTTTTTGATATGGAAACCAAACAAGGATCATTCTTTCCTGACGCAAAAAAACAATATGATGAATGGATAAAAGGTAAAATGCCTGATTCAGAAGATGAGTAAATATACTAAATGAATTAACTTTTAATAACAGGAATTCTCTTAAATTATTAATTGTTAATTTTTAATTCATAATTCATAACTCATAATTCATAATTAGTACTTCAAGTACTTGTTATTTCTTCACCCTATCGGGATTTTTAGCCATAAAAGCAGCCCACGAATTAACAGCGCCACTCGTATCTTCGGGAAGCTCCTTTTGGAAATAATGACACACAGCCGCAGCCAATCCATCGGTAGCATCCAGATACTTCGGCATCTCAGTAATGGTTAATAGATTGGCAAGCATAGAAGCCACCTGTTCCTTTGATGCACTTCCGTTGCCGGTAATTGATTGCTTTATTTTCTTGGGAGAATATTCGAATATAGGAACCGAACGATACAAACCGGCAGCCATTGCAACCCCCTGAGCACGCCCTAACTTAAGCATCGATTGTACGTTCTTTCCAAAGAAAGGAGCCTCGATGGCAAGAGCATCCGGCTTATAAAATTCAATTAATTCGAGACAAGTTTCAAATATTTTCTTTAATTTTAACGCTTGGTCAGATAATTTGTTTAATTTTATCACGTCCATTACGACGAGCGAGATTTTGTTGCCTTTTTGAGCTATAATCCCGTAACCCATAATGGTTGTGCCGGGGTCGATGCCTAATATGATACGATCTTTATTCAATTTTAATTAAACTTAATGTTAGAAAACGCAAAATTAACGAAAACTTACGATCTTTTGATCAAAACTGTAATAATAATTGCATCTTATGCATACATTTATTATCAGGTATTTTATAGCGAAAATTATAAGATGCTTTTCAAATCATTTAAAAGTTTGATATTAAACGGAAGTTTACTCTTCCCTTTATTCATAATATTTATTTTAATGCTTGTAAACTGGAGTTTAGAAGCATTAAAATGGAAATACATGATAGCAAAAGTAGAGAAAATAAGTTTCCTCCGCTCCTTTAAAGCCATATTAGCAGGCATAAGCGTAAGTAGTTTTACGCCCAACAGGGTAGGGGAGTTTTTTGGAAGAGTATTTATATTGAAGGTCGCAAACCCGTGGAAAGCCATATTTATCACCTTAATAGGTAGCATGAGCCAGCTATTGATAACAATATTAGCCGGAAGCATAAGCCTGGCTCTATTAGGCAACCTCTATTTTAAAACTAACGAACAAAATCTGCGTGTCTTCTTTTATGCCGCACTGTTTATCATCTCCATAGCTGATATATGCTTTATTATGATGTATTTTAATGTGTCTTTTATAAATTCTTTTATCAATAAAATCATTAAAAAACGATGGAGGCGTATCAGAAGCTATTTAAATGTGTTTTCTGCTTTTACGGTCAGGGAGTTAAACAATGTTTTCTGGTTAAGTTTCCTTAGGTATTGTGTGTTTACTTTTCAGTTTTATATTCTGTTAAAAGCCTTCCAAATACCTGTTTCACTCTTAGAAAGTGTGATGTTGACCTCTTTTATTTATTTTGCTATGGCGGCCATCCCTACTATTGCTCTTGCCGAGATTGGCATCCGCGGTTCTGTGGCTGTTGGAGTTATCACTTTTTATTTCGAAACGATTAGAGGTGCTGAGTCCGTAAATCCTTTGGCAATTATTGCAGCATCCTCTGTTTTATGGTTAGTTAACCTTGCCTTTCCGGCAATTGTGGGCACTTTCTTTGTTGGTCGTCTGCATTTCTTTAGTAAGAAATAAATTCATGATACGAACAATAATCGACATCATACTCATCGGCTTCTTAGCTATTTCAGGATTTTTATATTTAGTTTTGATAATAGAATATACTTTAAATCTAAGAATCCTTCTAAAGAGGGGAGGAGTGACGCCTACAGATAAATCTATTACTATAAGTGTAATAATAGCAGCCCGTAACGAAGAAAATAATATTAAAAACATATTAAATGATCTTGTAAAACAAAACTATCCTCTAGATAAGTTTGAAATCATAATTGTTGATGATAGTTCTGATGATGATACTTATAATATTGTTTATAATTTTATTAATGATAATGGAAGTCATGCATTTCAATTAATAAAAACAGAAGAAAAGAAGAATTTTGGTAAGAAAAATGCTTTAACCCAAGGTATAGCCCTAGCCAAAGGTGATCTTATAGTGCAAACCGATGCTGATTGCAGTGTAGGTACTGAATGGTTGTCAATTATTGTAGATAACTACAATCAATCAAAACCTAAGATGATGTTTGGATTAGTAGCTTACAAAAATGATAAAACTATCTTTGAGAAACTTCAACACTTAGAGTTCTTAAGTCTTATAGCTTCAGGAGCAGCAGCAGCTTACACTAAACCTATTATGTGCAATGGAGCCAATTTAATTTACGAAAGAAAAGCATATCAAGAAGTAAAAGGTTTAGGTGTAGATAAGATTTTTGCCTCCGGTGATGATGTGTTTTTATTATTAAGATTTAAAAAGCATTTTGGTAATGAAAATATCAAAGTTATAACAGATATTAAAGCAATTGTTTACACCCAAGCCAAAGAAACATTAAAAGATTTCATAAACCAAAGAATAAGATGGGCATCAAAATCAAAAGGCTATAAAGATTGGGATATTATTAAAGTGTCATTGATTGTATTTGCTTTTAACCTTGGGTTGTTACTTACACTTATGCTATCAATAATCTTTAATTCTTTATTCTCTTTATTTTTGATATTTTTTATCTTGAAAATAATAATAGATATCCCGATACTATATATTATATGTAAGCACATCCAAAGACGAGATCTTTTGAAATATTATATCCTACTACAAATAGTTTACTTGCCCTATTTATGCTTTACAGCGATAGCAGGGTTTACATCTAAATATTCCTGGAAAGGGAGACGTATTGCTAGCTAAGTCTAGATATGTAAGTAAAAATAGCCTCTGAAATCAACAAATCCACAGGCCTTGTTATCTTAATATTATGTTCGTTTCCTGTGGTAAGATTAATTTTCACACCCGTTGCCTCTAATACACTGGCATCGTCAGTGTATTCAGGTTTATAAGGTGCTTCATAAGCTTTTTTAATAATATCAGTATGAAAACATTGAGGTGTTTGTATAAGCATAATATTTTCTCTGTTGATTGCTATATTTTTATCTTTAACAATTTGTCTCACCGACTCATTAACAGGAATTACAGGAATGGCATTTCCTTTTAATTCTGCAACATTAAAAGCCTCAAAAATTACATCATAAGTAACAAAAGGACGAACAGCATCATGGATAGCTACCAAATCACTATCAATTATATCCAACGCATTCTTAACTGAATAAAACCTTTCTTCACCACCTGTAATAATCTTATGTGGAATTGCAAAGTTGTGTTTTTCAACAAGAGATTCCCAATACTCAATGTGTTGCTCAGGTAAAACAAGCACAATCTCAACCGAATTATCATAATTGAAAAAGGCAATCATCGTATGCATTAAAACAGGTTTCCCTTTAATGATAATGAATTGCTTTGGGATGTCTGTTTTCATTCTACTCCCCGAACCACCTGCTACTATTATTACTGTTTTTCTCATAGGCCAAAAAAAAGACTTAACTTCTTTTGTAAAGTTAAGTCTTTTATAATATTAATTATTAAAATGTTTTCTAACTTAGATGATTAACATTGCATCACCATATGTTAAGAACTTATATTTTTGATCAATTGCTTCTTTGTAAGCTTTCATAAATAAATCGAATCCTGCAAAAGCAGCACCCATCATCATCATCGATGACATTGAAGGATGGAAATTAGTTACCATGCTATTAGCTACACTAAATTCGTAAGGAGGAAAGATAAATTTGTTGGTCCAGCCATTATATGGATTTAAATTGCCGTTAACTGCAACAGATGATTCAATAGCCTTCATAGATGTAGTTCCAACAGCACAAACCTTTTTCTTATTCTGTCGGGCTTTATTTACGATTTCCGTATTTAGCTCTGTAATGATAAGTTCTTCTGAGTCCATCTTATGTTTGGTAAGATCTTCAACGTCTATCGTTCTAAAGTTACCTAAACCAGCGTGTAAAGTAATATCGGCAAAACTAACACCTTTAAGTTCCAGACGTTTCATAAGCTCACGACTAAAATGGAAACCGGCAGTAGGTGCAACAACCGCACCTTCATGTTTTGCATAAATGGTTTGATATCTTTCCTTATCCTGTGGTTCTATTTCTCTTAGCTTCTGAACTTCGTCAGGAAGTGGAGTATGTCCTAACTTTTTTAATGCTTTTTTAAACTCATCATGAGTTCCATCGAACAAAAACCTTAGAGTTCTACCTCTAGAGGTTGTATTGTCAATTACTTCGGCAACCAGTGAGTCATCCGGTCCAAAATAGAGTTTGTTGCCTATTCTTATTTTTCTTGCAGGGTCAACTAATACATCCCACAAACGACTTTCAGCATTTAATTCTCTCAAAAGGAACACTGTAATCTTAGCACCTGTTTTCTCTTTCTCGCCATATAGCAAAGCAGGGAAAACTTTAGTGTTATTTAATATAAAAACATCACCATCATCAAAATAGTTTAAAATATCTTTAAATATTTTGTGTTCTATAGTTTGTTTCTTCCTGTCTAAAACCATCAATCTTGATTCATCTCTTTGGTCAGATGGTCTATCGGCTATTAAATCTTTAGGTAAATGGTAACGAAATTGTGATAATTTCATGTTTAAATGTTTATTTTTAACTTAATGTAGATAAAAAAGTGTGCAAAGATAATCATTTTTAGAGCAAAAGTCAAGTGTTTTTAACTTTTATTTACTTTTTAAAAATTAGTATGTTAGATATCAGATTAAAATAATTACTATAATATATTTTGAAACATCTTTTTAAAGGTTTCAACTTCAAAAGCATCTTCAAGCTTAAATTCTCCGATTCTGGTTCTGCAAAGTGTAGAAAGATATGAACCACAGTTAAGTGTTTCACCAAAGTCTCTTGCTAATGCACGAATATATGTTCCTTTGGTGCAAACAATCCTGAAATTAACTTCAGGTAAATTTATTTTTGTTATCTCAAACTCACTTATTGTTATTTCTTTCGACTTAATAACTACCTCCTCATTGTTTCTTGCATAGTCATAAGCCCGTTTTCCTTTGATCTTTACAGCTGAGAATATAGGAGGAGTCTGTTGGAATGTGCCGGTAAACTTCTTTGCGGCAGCTTTAATTAATTCTTCAGTGACATGAGAGTAATCATAAGTCTTATCAACTTCTTTTTCCATATCGTAAGAAGGAGTTGTGGCGCCTATTGTAAAAGTTCCTGTATATTCTTTTTCCTGAGCCTGATAGTCGTCAATCTTTTTGGTATACTTACCTGTGCATAGTATCAGCAAACCTGTTGCCAATGGATCTAACGTGCCCGCATGACCAATCTTTAATTTAGGATAATCAAGCTTGTTTCTTATGAAATAGCGAACATTGTTTACTAAATCGAACGAAGTCCATTCATAAGGTTTATCGAAAAGCAAAACTTCTCCTTCAGAGAAATTATATTCTTTCATTTA